>JAFAFZ010000598.1 GCA_023423215.1 Actinomycetes bacterium | reverse complement strand
GACCTGCCCTTCGCCGCCGGCCTGGCCGCCCTCGCCGAGGCCGCTCCCGACGAGGCCGTGGTGGTCTCCGACCGACGTGGCACCGGCACCAACGTGCTCTCGGTGCCGACCGGCGCCGGCTTCACCTTCGCCTACGGCGTCGGCTCGCTCCGGCGTCACCTGACCGAGGCCTCCCGGTGCGGGCTGCGGGTGCGCCGCGCGACCTCGGACCCGCTCGGCTGGGACGTCGACGAGCCCGACGACCTGGACGTGCCGGACCACCTGGGCGCGGGGTCGGCCCTGGTGGTGGGCGGCCGGCTGTACGGTCCCCGACCGTGACCGACCACACCGTCGACCTGGACGTGCCGGAGCGTGCGCTCGTCGTCGTGGCGCACCCCGACGACGCCGAGTTCCAGGCGGGCGCCACGTTGGCGAAGTGGTCGCGACTGGGCACCGAGGTCAGCCACCTCGTGCTGACCGACGGGTCGAAGGGCACCTGGGACGCCGACGTCGACCAGGCGGCGCTCGTCGAGCGACGCCAGCACGAGCAGCGCGCCGCTGCGGCGGCGCTCGGCGCCACCGGCGAGGTCGTGTTCCTGGGCGAGGTCGACGGCGTGCTGGGCACCGGCACCGACCTGCGGGGCCGCGTCGCCGAGGTCATCCGCCGCCTGCGACCCGGCGTCGTGCTGGGGCACGACCCGTGGAAGCGCTACCGCCTCCACCCGGACCACCGTGCGGCGGGGCAGCTGTGCGTCGACGGGATCGTCGCGGCCCGCGACCCGTTCTTCCACCCGGAGCAGCTGCGCGCCGGCCTCGAGACCCACCGCCCCGACGCCCTCCTCCTGTTCGAGGCGGACGTCGACGACCACGCCGAGGTCGTGACCGAGGCCGACCACGAGGCGCGGCTCGCCGCACTCGAGGCCCACGTCTCGCAGATGGAGACGACGCACTTCTACCGGGTCGGCGAGGGCGATCCGCTCGAGGGGTTCCGACGGCGCGAGCGCGAGCGCCTGGAAGCGGGCGGGAGCTGGGCCGGGGCGGCGCTCGCCGAGCGGTACCACCTCATCGTCGACCAGCTCTGACCCCGATCAGTCGGCGGGGGCCTCTCCCTCGCCCTCGACCGGCGACTGGTCCTCGGTGCCGCTGTCGATCACCGTGGTCTCGGTACCCGGCGCAGCGGTCGTGGTGGTCGTCTCGGTCTCGATGCCACCGAGCGCGAAGGCCTCGGGCACCACACGTCGCAGGATGGCCTCTTCGACGCTGTTGAGCAGCGACTGCTGCGGACCGGTCGGACCGCCGTACTGCGTCGCGACGATCACGTCGCCGATGGCCATGAGCGACCACACCTGCACGCTCGTGCCGTCGCTCGAGACGAACTTGCGCGACACGTAGTCCGTGATCGGCGCGTCGCCCGGTGCCTCGTCCACGCGCACCTCGACCCGCTGGCCGTCGATGCCGGTGCGGTAGAAGCGCTCGCACTCGCCCACCGCGTCGCCGACGTCGTCGACGTACTGGCGTGCGGACTGCCAGCGGTCGACGCGCACCGCCTGGGAGATCAGCACCGACTCGTCCGAGGGGTTCGCGAACACGGCGGACACGATCGAGGACAAGGTCGTGGGCAGCTCGACCGTCTCGCCGCAGAACTGGCTGCCGAGCAGGCCGAACGAGGCGGCGGCGGGGTCACCGGGCTCCCACGCGCCGCTCGGCAGGTCGGCGTCCTGAGTGATGGCGGCCGCTGGGTCGACCTTGTCCGCGAGGGTCTGCTGGGAGAGCCGGATGGCGTCGGACTCCTCGAACTGGATGCGGCTGACCGGATAGCCCGCGGCCAGGCCAAGGCCCACGCCGGTCAGGGCGATCAGCACGACGAGCAGCACGAGGCGCACCCCCTGCTGGCCGAGCCGGGCGAGGATCTTGGTGGGGCTCACGACGCGACCTCGCCGGTGACCTCGGCGCCCCCGAAGCGCTGCTCCCACTCGGCGAGCTGCTCGGGCGCGAGCTTCGTGAACAGCAGGCCCGGTGGCGCGACGGCGTCGCCCGGCTCCAGCGCCCGGCGGTTGCCGAGCTCGGCGTCGAGGCGCAGTGCGGACCAGTCGACCGTGGGGAACGCGGCGCGCAGTGTGGCGCAGGAGGTCGGGACGAACGGCTCGGACGCCACGGCGCACACGACGAGCAGGTCGAGCGCGTGGCGCAGCGTGCAGGCCGTGCGCTCCCGGTCGACCTTCACGGTCTTCCAGGGCTCGCGCGCCTCGAGGTAGACGTTGCCGGCGGCCCACAGCCCGCGCAGCGCCGCGGCCGCCTTGCGGAACTCGAGGCCGTCCAGGAACCCGACGTACTCGGCGAGGCGCTCGTCGACCTGGGCGCGCAGCGCCGCCTCCTCCTCGCCGGGTTCGCCGCCGTCGGGCACGACGTCGTCGAAGTGGCGCGAGACCTGGGTCATGGTGCGGTTGACGAGGTTGCCGAAGGTGCCGACGAGCTCCTTGTTGACGGCGGTGCCGAACAGCTCCCAGGTGAAGCTGGCGTCGTCCGACTCGGGTGCGTTGGACATCAGGTACCAGCGCCAGTAGTCGGCGGGCAGCAGCTCGAGGGCGTCGGACATGAAGACCCCGCGGTGGTCCGAGGTCGAGAACTTGCCGCCGTAGTAGGTCAGCCAGTTGAACGACTTCAGGCGGTCGACGAGCTTCCACGGCTCGCCCGAGCCGAGGATCGTCGCCGGGAAGCTGAGCGTGTGGAAGGGCACGTTGTCCTTGCCCATGAACTCGGTGTACTCGACGTCGTCAGCGCCCCGGTCCTGTCGCCACCAGCGGTCGAAGGCCGCCTGCGTGTCCTCGCCGCCCATGCCGGCGTCGGCCCACTCGCGCGTCGCCGCCAGGTAGCCGATCGGCGCGTCGAACCAGACGTACCAGACCTTGCCCTCGACCTCGGGGAAGTCCGCGGGGTCCACCGGGATGCCCCAGCTCAGGTCGCGGGTGATGCCCCGGTCCTGGAGGCCCTCGTCCAGCCACTTGTAGGCGATCGACCGCGTCTGCGACGGCCAGGTGTCCTTGGTGTCGACCCACGCGCGGATCCGGTCCGCCAGCGCGGACTGGCGCAGGAAGACGTGGCTGCTCTCGCGCACCTCGAGGTCGGTCGAGCCCGAGATCGCGGAGCGGGGCTCGATCAGGTCCGTCGGGTCGAGCGGCTTGCCGCAGTTCTCGCACTGGTCGCCGCGTGCGCGTGGGTAGCCGCAGTTGGGGCACGTCCCGACGACGTAGCGGTCCGGCAGGAACCGCCCGTCCGCGTTCGAGTACACCTGCTCGGTCGAGCGGATCTCGCAGAAGCCCTCGTCGCGCAGCCGTCGGGCGAAGTGGTTGGTCAGGACGTGGTTCTGCGGGCGGGACGTGCGACCGAACCAGTCCCACGACAGCCCGAACTGCTCGCAGAGGTCCTTCTGGACCTCGTGCTGCTCGGCGCAGAAGGCGGCCACGTCCTGGTCGGCCTCTCGCGCGGCCAGCTCGGCCGGGGTGCCGTGCTCGTCCGTGGCGCAGACGAAGAGCACCTCTTCACCCGCGGCCCGCAGGTACCGGGCGTAGACGTCCGCGGGCAGCATCGATCCGACCAGGTTGCCGAGGTGCTTCACACCGTTGATGTACGGCAGCGCGCTGGTGATGAGATGTCGAGGCAAGGAGGCTCCCGGTCGTCCGCGGCCACGATCGTACCGGCGTGGCGCAGCGCCACCGGTGCACTTCCCCTCGGTCGCGGTCGCTGTCCGAGGGGGTCCGTACGATCGTCGGTGATGCTCCTCGACCGCACGACCGATCCGGTGGCCACACCGCCGGCGACGCACCGCTACGGGCTGGACATCGAGACCGACACCACCGTCGACGGGCTGGACGCGACCTGCTCCGCCATCGTCGCGGTCGCCGTGTCCACCGCCGCCGGCGACCGGGTCTACACCGGCGACGAGCGCCAGATCCTGCTGTCGCTGGACGCGCTGCTCGCCGCGCTCGAGCCCGGGGTCATCGTCACGTGGAACGGCACCTTCTTCGACCTGCCGTTCATCCGCACCCGCGCGGCGATGCTCGGCGTGCCCGTCGGCCTCCGCCTGGACGGGGACGAGTGCACCGAGTGGCCGCCGGTGCACCGGCCCGGACCGCACGGCTGCAGCTGGGGCGCGCACCGCCACCTGGACGGGTACCGCCTGTACCGGGACGACCTGGGCCGCAGCCTGGGGCTCTCGTGCGGCCTGAAGTCCCTGTCGCGCCTGGCCGGGCTGGACCCGGTCGAGGTCGACCGTGCGGGCATCCACCGGCTCGACGCGGCGACCGTGCGCTCGTACGTGGCCAGCGACGCACGCCTGGCGCGCCAGCTGGTGGAC
>JAFAFZ010000594.1 GCA_023423215.1 Actinomycetes bacterium | reverse complement strand
CTCCTGTTGGCGTTGACCGACGGCGCCGCGGCCGACGCCGGTCGGCCGGGCCGCCTGCTCGAGCTCGGAGTGGGCACGGGCCGGCTGGCCCTGCCGCTCGCGGCGGCGGGCCGACAGGTCGTGGGCCTGGACTCGTCGCCCGAGATGCTGGACCTGCTCCGCGCGAAGCTCGGCGGGTCGTCGACGGTCCAGCCCGTGCTCGGCGATCTGGCGGACCCGGCCGCGTGGCCCGACGGCCCGTTCGACGCCGTGGTCGCGGCGTTCAACCTGGTCTGCAACGTGGCCGACCCCGAGGCCCAACGCTCGGTGTTCACGTCCGCGGCGAAGGTGTTGGCGCCACGTGGCGCGCTTGTCGTCGAAGCGGTGCTGCCCGCGCCCTGGGACGGGGTGGAGCGACGCCTCGAGGTGCGCAGCGTGACCGCCGAAGCGGTCGTCCTGATCGCGACCGAGGCCGACCCGAGCGACGGCGTGGTGACCGGTCAGCACATCGAGCTGCGCGACGGCGACCCCGTCCGGCTGCGCCCGTGGCGGATCCGGGTGGCGGGCACCGACGAGCTCGACCGTTGGGCGGACGAGGCGGGGCTCGTGCTCGACGCCCGGCACGCCGACTGGGAGGGTTCGCCGTTCGACCCGCACGGTGCCGGGCACGTCAGCGTGTACCGGCCTCGCTGAGGGCCGCTGACCGCGCGTCTCGGTCCGCGCGGCTCGGTCCGGCTCAGCCCAGCTTCATCGGCTGGATCTTGGCGCACTGGGTCGCGATGGCGATCAGCCGGCGGTCTTCGTCGTACAGCTCCGCGGTGCCCGACGCGTAGCCGCCGCCCGCCACCTGCGACCGCGTGTGGGCGAGCAGCCAGTCGCTGCGCACCTCGCCGACGATCTGCAGCCCGATCTGCAGGCTGATGACCAGGAACGGTCCGACCTGGCTGCCGGCGCCGGCGTGGACCGCGGGGCCGAGGATGTCGCCGGGCAGCGCCAGGGCCGCGGGGTCCCAGGTGCCGTCGGGCCGGAACGGCGTGCGCTTGAAGCGGAACCACGACGAGCTGACCGGTTCGGCGGGCGGATGCTCCGCGCCCCAGCGCGGCGTGGGGTGGCCGTCCGCGGTGGGCGGGAACCGGAACTCGGTCTGCGCGTGGTACGGGATGTTCTGGAACGGCGAGTCCTCCTGCGAGATGCGCACGTCGGGGCACTCGTCCGGGCCGGGCACGTCGGGGGCGGTCGATCCGACGAACGCGAACGGGCTCTGCTCGGCGGTGCCGAACACGCACAGCACGATCAGGTCGCTGCCCTCGGCACCTGCGGGGTCGGGGTCCTCGGGGTCGAGCGCCCACAGCCGCACGAGCACCTGCGCCGCGCTGCGGCCCTGTCGCACGATCTCGGCGCTGGCGGCGATCGGACCGACGGGGATGGCCTGGCAGAAAGTCGCGTCGGTCGACACGAGGTGCAGGTCGGGGCGGTCGACCGCGACCTCGGCGACGCGCAGCGCGGTGGCCATCGTGGCGCCACCGAACGCGTAGAAGATGCGCCACGCCTCGGGCAGGTGGGCCCGGTACCGACCGGGCACGCCCTCCACGGCGTGGGGTGTCGTGTCCCTCAGGATGTCGCCGGGCTCGATGTCGTGCACGGGGTCAGGGTGGCACCACGCGACCCAGCGACGACACCCGACGGCCCCTCCGATGACAGGAGTCACACGCCGGGGGCGGCGCCTCGGAGGCGATGCGCGGCGAGGCGCCGGCGCAGCTCGTCCGCCACCTGCTCGTTCGCGAACGCCGCCCACGCGACGGGGGTGTGGGTGTCGATCGGCACGTCCAGCGGACCGCCGGGCAGCGCCTCGACCACGACGCCGGCTGCCCGGGCGACCACCAGCGCGGCCAGGTCGTAGGGGTGGGTGGCGAACCCCTCGGGGTGCAGCAGCGGTCGGGGGTCCAGGGTGGCCGCGGCGGAGCCCGTGACGAGCGCCATGAGCTGGCCGCCGGTGCACGGGTACAGGTCGTCGTAGACCTCGAGTCCGTCGAGCACCCGGTCGGCCCACGTGCCGATGGGGCCGTGCCCTCCCGGCAGCAGGCGCACGACCGTGACGAAGCGTCGGGCGAGGTCCGCGCCGGCCATCGGGACGAGGGTGCGCTCGACGGGTGGCTCGCCCGGTGCCGGCGCTCCCGCGACGCCCAGGCGGTCGTCCCGGGCGCGCAGGTGGCCGTCACGGTCCGCCGCCACGACCAGGCCGAGCGCCGCACGGTCCACGGGGATCTCGATCGCCGCGCCGACCTCGAGGTCCTCGAGGGTGCTGGCCGCGCGGCCCGCACCGAGCAGGACCCACGCGCTGTGGGTCTGGGCGAGGTGGCCGCGCGTGCCGTCGACGGGATCGGCCAGGTACACCCAGTCCCCCGCCGCGTCCTGCCCCGCCGGGTCGCCGATCGGCACCGGCTCGTCGAAGCCCTCGATCACCAGCACGCCCGGCCAGCGGGTGCCACAGCGGCGGCGCAGCTCGTCGATCAGCGCCTCGGCCGCACGCGCGTCGACGCCGAACACGGCGTCGCCGCCCTCGGTCCGCACGACGGCAGCGTCGTCGGCGCGGCGCCCGCCGCGCACGACGTCGCGCACCTTGCGGCCGACCTCGGCCAGCTCGTCGGCCAGTTCGACGGTGGTGGCGCTCGCTGCGTCGGTCGGGTCCGGAGCCATGGCGCAGAGCCTGGCACGGGGGCAGCTCAGCCCCGGTCGTCCACGAAGCGCAGGTGACGGGCGGGGACACCCGCCACGAGCGACGCCGGAGCGACGTCGCTGGTCACGACGGCACCGGCCGCCACGACGGCGTCGTCACCGATCGTGACGCCCTGGAGCACCGTGGCGCCGGCACCGATCCAGACGTTGCACCCGATGACGATGGGCGCCGCCGTGACCTGCCGACGACGGAGCGAGGGGTCGAGCGGGTGCCCCGAGCTGACGAGTCGCACGCCCGGACCGAGCATGACGTCGTCGCCGAGCTCGATGCCGCCGATGTCGTCGAGCCGGCAGCCCTGGTTGATGAACACGTTGCGGCCGATCCGCAGGTTCCGTCCGCAGTCGGTGAAGACCGGTGGGATCAGGTGCAGCGTCGGATCGACCGGTTGCCCGGTCAGGTCGCTCCACGCCGCAGCGATCGCGTCGCGGTCCTCGTAGGGGATCGCGTTCAGGCGCTCGGTGGAGCCCACGGCGCGCCGCACGTCCTCGGCCATCCGCCGCGACTCCGGCGTCCCTGCATCGATCGTCCGCTCCGGCTCCACACGGCGGAGCGTAGGTGGGCGGTCGGATCACGTCGTGGTGCGCCGGTACGCTCCGGACGATGTCGATCTTGCGGCCCGTCGTCAGGGTCGAGACCGTGCTGGACGCCCCGCCCGACGAGGTGTGGGCCGACGTCGAGGACCTGTCCTCGCACGTCGAGTGGATGCAGGACGCCGAGACGATCGAGTTCACCACCGAGCAGCGCTCCGGTTCGGGCACCGAGTTCGACTGCCGGACGCGCATCGGGCCGTTCCGGCTGATGGACCACATGGAGATCACGAGCTGGCGGCCGGGCCACGAGATGGGCGTGCGCCACGTCGGCCTGATCACGGGCAGCGGGATCTTCCAGCTCCACCCCGCGGGCGTCGAGACCACGAGTCGCGCCGAGGCCGAGCGCGGCCCGCTGCCGCAGCGCACGCGGTTCACGTGGACCGAGCGCCTGGTGTTCCCGTGGTGGCTCGGCGGACCCCTGGGCGCGTGGTGCGCGCGCCCGGTCCTGCGGCACGTCTGGCGCACCAACCTGCGCAACCTGGCGGCGCGCTTCGACGCCGGGGGTCGGCGCGCCGCTAGTAGTAGTACGTCGCGCTGAACGCCGCCGCAGCGGCGACGGCGAACGCCCCGAGCGTCAGGGCGAACCCGACCACGACGGCGGAGCGCAACGCCGCGCCCTCCTGCGGCCAGGACCTCGGCTGGAGCACGAACCCGGCCGCAGCGCCCGCGACCAGCCCACCGAGGTGCCCCCCGATCGAGATGCCTGGGATCGTGAAGGTCAGCAGGACGTTGATCAGCACGAGCCCGCCGATGCCCGAGTGCCACGGGTTCTGACGCGCGCGCAGCTGCAGGACGATCAGCGCGCCCATCAGGCCGAACACCGCACCCGAGGCGCCCACCGTCGGGTTGTTCGGGGACAGCAGCATCACGCCGAGTGACCCGCCCAGCAGCGAGGTGACGTAGAGGATCGCGAAGCGCAGCCGACCCAGCGCCGGCTCCATCTCCTGGGAGAGGAACCAGAGCAGCAGCATGTTCATGCCGAGGTGGATCACCCCGGAGTGGAGGAAGCCGCCGGTGACGATGCGCCACCAGTCGCCGTCGGCCACGAGGGGACCGAACAGCGCGCCCTGCTCGTAGACCGGGCCGACCGGGCGCTGGGCGTCACCGCCGAGCACCGCCATCAGCAGGTACGCCGCCACGTTCAGGGCGATGATCACCTTGCCGACGACGACCTCGCCGTGGCCGCGGAACAGCTGGCGGCTCGGCACCACCTTCTGGGGTCGGGCAGCGACGCACTCGGGGCACTGGAAGCCGACCGACGCCTGGACCATGCAGCTGGTGCAGATCGGACGCTCGCAGCGCTGGCAGCTGACCGCGGCGTCGCGGTTCGCGTGCCGGTAGCACGCGGACGGCTCCGGCGAGGCGGGCGGTGTCGACTGGCTTTGGGGTGAACCTCCGAGCGGCGGTCCCGCGGCCGCGCCGGACGCCGGGACGTGCCCGATCGGCGGGAACGGCGGCGGCGTGGGCGGTTGCCACTGCGGCGGGCCGGTCGGCGGCGTCGCCGGGTCCTGGGGCGGAAGGCTCACGCAGGGAAGCTACGCCACCGCACCGGGTCCCACGGCGTCGGTGGCCGGACGAGCTGACGGAACGATCAGGCGGGCGCGAGGACCAGGACGGAGAGCGGCGGCAGCGTCAGCAGCAGCGACGCCGGCTGGTGCTGCCACGGGGTGGCCTCGTCGGCGGGCAGCACGCCGTCGGGATCGTCGACGACGACCGTTCCGGTCCCGCCGTAGACCGCCGCGTCCGAGTCCAGCAGCACCCGCCACTCGCCGGTGCGCGGCACGCCGAGCCGGTAGCCGTGGCGCGGGACGGGCGTGAGGTTCGCGACCACGACGACGACGCCCGGATCGACGGCTGCCGTGGTCCCGCCGTCGAGGTCGGTCCACGCCTCCGGCACGGTCCAGTCCTCGGGCACGGTGCGCCACATCGAGAACACCGAGTGCTGGTGGTCGTGCGCGTCCAGCCAGCCGGCGTGGCCGTCCAGGTCGTCGTCGCCGGCCCACAGCGCCGGGTGCTCGGCCTGGACCCGGTTCAGGTCCGCGACGAGGCGACGGATGCCCTCGTGCTCGGGCAGCTGGAGCAGCCACCAGTCGAGCTCGCGGTCGTGGGACCACTCGCGCTCCTGGGCGAGCTCGCCGCCCATGAAGAGCAGCTGGCGGCCCGGGTGGCACCACTGCCAGGCCAGCAGGCTGCGCAGGTTGGCGAACTGCTGCGATCGGTCGCCCGGCATCTTGGCCAGCAGCGAGCCCTTGCCGTGCACGACCTCGTCGTGGCTCAGGGGCAGCATCCAGCGCTCGTGGCGGGCGTAGACCATCGGGAAGGTCAGGTCGCCGTGGTGGTGCGAGCGGTGCACCGGGTCGAGCTGGAAGTACGAGAGGGTGTCGTGCATCCACCCGAGGTTCCACTTGCGGCTGAAGCCGAGGCCGCCCCACTCGGGCGGGGCGGTCACGCCCGGCCACGAGGTCGACTCCTCGGCGATGATCATGGCGCCGGGGTGCTCGTGCGCGGCGACCGAGTTCAGCTCCCGCACGAACCCGATGGCGTCCAGGTCCTCTCGTCCGCCGTGCTCGTTGGGCACCCACTGACCGGGCTCGCGGGAGTAGTCCAGGTACAGCATCGACGCCACGGCGTCGACGCGCAGCGCGTCGATGCGGAACTCCTCGAGCCAGTACAACGCGTTCGCGACCAGGAAGTTCCGGACCTCGTTGCGGCCGTGGTTGAACACGAGCGTTCCCCAGTCGGGGTGCTCGCCGCGGCGCGGGTCGGCGTGCTCGTACAGTGCTGTCCCGTCGAAGCGCGCCAGGGCGAAGCGGTCCTTGGGGAAGTGCGCCGGGACCCAGTCGACGATCACGCCCAGGCCACGTTCGTGGCACACGTCCACGAGGTGGCGCAGGTCGTCGGGCGAGCCGAGGCGCGCGTCCGGCGCGTAGTAGCCCGACACCTGGTAGCCCCACGAGCCACCGAAGGGGTGGGTGGCGACCGGCATCAGCTCCAGGTGGGTGAAGCCCAGCTCGACCGCCCAGTCCGCCAGCGGCTCGGCGACCTCTCGCGCGGTGTGCGCGACGCCGTCGGGGTGGCGGCGCCACGAGCCGAGGTGCACCTCGTAGACGCTCTGCCGTCCGGCGTTGCGCTCGGCGCGGCGGATGCGCCACAGCTCCTCGGGCCGGCCGTCGGCGCCGACCGGCTGCGGCTCGTGCGCGTCGCCCCACTCGTAGGTCGAGCCGAACAGCACCGAGGCGGTGCCGGGAGGGACCTCGGCGGCACCGGCGAGCGGGTCGGCCCGCAGCGTGGTCTCGCCGTCCGCGCCGGCGACCTCGAACTTGTAGCGGTGGCCCGGCTCGGCGCGGGGCTCGACGCCCCACCAGATGCCCGAACTGCCCTGGGGCTCGAGGGCGGTCGTGGTGGCCTCGGCGGTCGACCAGCCGTCCCAGTCGCCGAGCACGCGCACTCGGCGGGCGTTCGGCGCCCACACCGCGAAGCTGGCGCCGCCGGC
>JAFAFZ010000589.1 GCA_023423215.1 Actinomycetes bacterium | reverse complement strand
CTCCCCAGCGATCCGACGGGGTCGCCCCCGCACTGCCCCGGTCGGATCCGTCATGTCACGACGACGTAATTACATCGATGTACTTCGACAGTCTGACCCCCTCGCGCGGCGAACGCAAGACGTTCTTGAACGGCGCTCGTCCCGCCGACCGGCACCGCACGTCGGGTCGCGCGCAGCGCGGGTGCGCACCGTCGCGCGACGAGCGCGGGACGTCGCTCCTACGATGCGGACCATGTCCGACCCCACCTCGCCGAACGCCGCGGATCCACGTGATCGCGCCGACCGGGCGCTGACCGAGGTCGTGCGCCTGCTCGACCGCTCGCTCGCCCCACGGCAGAAGGTGCAGGCGTTCCGCACGGCGCAGGACGTGGTCCGCGGGCTCGACGGCGAGGACCTGGCGCAGCGGGTGGCGGCGGGCACGCTGACCGAGCTCGACGGCATCGGGCCCTCGACCGGGTCGGTCATCGCGGCGGCGGTCGCCGGCACGGAGCCGCGCTACCTGCGGGACCTGGAGCAGAGCACCCGCATCGACGAGGGCGTCGGTGGACCCGTGCTCGAGCAGCTGCGCGGCGACTGCCACTCGCACACGACCTGGTCCGACGGCGGCGCCTCGCTCGAGGAGATGGCGCGCGCCGCGATGGCGCTGGGCCACGAGTACCTGGTCGTGACCGACCACTCCCCCCGCCTGACCGTGGCGCACGGCCTGAGCCCCGAGCGGCTGGCGGCGCAGCTCGAGGAGATCGCCGCGCTGAACGAGCAGCTCGCACCCTTCCGCCTGCTGACCGGGATGGAGGTCGACATCCTGGTCGACGGCACGCTGGACCTGGACGACGAGCTGCTGGAGCAGCTGGACGTGGTCGTCGCCTCGGTCCACTCGAAGCTGTCCATGCCCGAGGACCAGATGACCCGACGCATGGTCATGGCGGCCGCCAGCCCGCACGTCGACATCCTGGGCCACTGCACCGGGCGCAAGGTCGTCGGTGGCGGCCGTCCGCAGTCGAAGTTCGACCCGGACTACGTGTTCGCCGCGTGCGCGCAGTTCGGCACGGCGGTCGAGATCAACTGCCGCCCCGAGCGCCAGGACCCACCCGAGGAGCTGCTCGAGGCCGCGCTGCGCTGGGGCTGCCACATCTCGATCGACACCGACGCGCACGCGCCGGGCCAGCTCGAGTGGCTGCCGTACGGCGCCGACAAGGCGGTGCGCTGCGAGGTCCCCGTCGAGCGCATCGTCAACACCTGGGCGGCCGACGAGCTGCTCGAGTGGACGGCCTCGCACCCCGGCTGACGCGACCCGGCCCACGGCGGGCACCCGCCATCGCTCGGCGCGCAGAGCATCGGTCCTCGACGACGAACCGACGCGGGCATCGACCTGCGGGAGGGGTCCCGCTCCCACGACCGAGCCTCGGGATCGCTGCGCCGAGGTCATGAACCCGGTGCGGGCGTGCACGCCAGGGCATGCACGTCCGCTCCCGCTTCGGTCAGGCGTCCACGCGGTCCGGGTCAGGTGTCGCGCTGCCAGCGGGTGTCGACCAGCTCGCCCTCGGCGTCGCGACCCGCCAGGCGACCCAGCACGTCGACGGCCTCGCCGAGGTCGGAGCCGGTGCCGAAGAAGTCGCGGTCGACCTGCTCGATCGCGGCGATCGCCCGCTTGGCGATGCGGCGGCCGTCGGTGGTGCAGTGCAGCCGCTTGACCCGGCTGTCCGCGCGGTCCTGGCGGCGGTCGAGCAGCCCCCGACGCTCGAGCGTGCGCACCACCTGCGAGGTCATCATCGCGTCCGAGCCGGTGTGGTCCGCGAGCTCACGCTGGCTCGGCGGCTGGTCGAGGTGCTGCTCCAGCCAGGCGACGCTCGCCAGCATCCGGAACTGCGTCTGGGTCAGGTCCAGCGGTGCGAGCGCCGCGGCGGCGGCCCGCTGGAAGCGCAGCGTGGCGTGCCAGAGCAGGAACCCGGGACGATCCCATGCGGACGTCCGCGGGAACTGTGGTGACGACGCCATCGACGACCACGGTAGCCCTGCACCACGCACGCTCCGGGTCTCACCTGCGGCGCGACCACGCCGCGTCGGGCGGGACCTGCGCCGTCTCGGACGCCAGCTCGGCGAGCACAGGCCGGTGCTCGAGCGTCATGCGGTCCGCCTTCGTGTGCAGCTCGGTCGTCACCTCGATCGGGAAGTTCGGGTTCACGCCCTCGAGCAGCGCCCGGCCCTCGGACTGCACGATGCGATCGACCCGAGTGATGTCCTCCCACACCTCCGGCGTCGGCCGGTCGCACCTCGCTGCTCAGCATCGACGACTTCTCGTGACAGCGGTGCGGTTCACTATGTGCACATACTCTCTGCGGGCAGATAGGCTGCGAGCATGGTGGATGTCCTCGACGAGGTCGACCGCTGGTTGGCCACCGGCCGCCGGGTCGCGCTCGCGACGGTGGTGCACGTCCACGGGTCGGCGCCCCGCCCTCCCGGCGCACGCATGGCGGTCAACGACCTGGGTGAGGTGGCCGGCTCGGTGAGCGGCGGCTGCGTCGAGAGCGCGGTCGTGCTCGAGGGCCTCGACGTCCTGGGCGGTGGGGCACCCCGCCGCCGCGAGTACGGCATCTCGGACGACGCCGCGCTGTCGGTCGGCCTGTCGTGCGGCGGCACGCTCTCGGTCTTCGTGGAGCCCGTCGACTGGTGAGCCGCTCGGGTCGGTGCCGTGGGGTGGTCGTGTTCTGATGGACGTCGGCGGGCCGATCTACCGGGTGCTGCGCGACGAGGTGCGCGCCGGTCGACCGGTCGCCGTGTGCACGGTCGTCGCCGTGCGCGAGGGCGTCGCGACGCCGCTCGGGGCGAAGCTCCTCGTCCGGCCGGGCCACGCTCCACTCGGAACGTTCGGCGACGCCGAGCTGGACCGCGTGGTCGCCCGCGACGCCGAGGCCGTGCTGTCCCTCGGTCGCAGCGAGGAGCGGTCGCTCGGCCGGCAGGGTGAGCACGGCGCGCACGACGTCACCTACTTCGTCGAGTCGCACGCTCCCCCGCCGCACCTCGTCCTGGTCGGCGCGGCCGACGTCACGCGGGCCCTGGTGCGGCTCGGTGGGCTGCTCGGCTACCGGACGATCGTGTGCGACCCACGCGCGACCTTCACGACCTTCGCCCGGTTCCCCGAGGCGGACGAGGTGGTCGTCGACTGGCCCGACCGCTACCTGTCGAGCACCACGCTGGACGAGCGGGCCGTGGTGTGCGTGCTCACCCACGACGAGCGGGTCGACGTCCCGGCCCTCGTCGCGG
>JAFAFZ010000583.1 GCA_023423215.1 Actinomycetes bacterium | reverse complement strand
GCGCAACACCGTGAAGTCGCACTCCGTCGCCATCTACCGGAAGCTCGGGGTCGCGGGCCGCAGCGAGGCGGTGCAGCGTGCGCTCGAGCTGGGGCTGATCGAGCCGACCGGTTCGCCCGAGCGGTAGCCCGCTCGACACGACCCCGGACGGTCCGTCGGGCGCTGATCGCCGGAGGGGATCGAGGTCCGCGCCGATCCAGATGGAACCGCGCGGGTCCGCCGCCCGACTCATCCACGAACGACGATCGGAAGGACGCGACGTGGAGACCGGGACGGGCCCAGAGGTGGACCGCGGCACGCTGCGCCGACGCACGCTGACCACGGCCGGACTGATCCTCGCGACGGTGGTCCTCGTCGGCGTGATCGCCTGGGTCGGCACCCGGTCCGAGGAACCCGTCGCCGCTGGGTCGGACTGGGCCGGCACCGTGCTCGGCATCGAGCAGGCCGAGCCAGCGGTCGTGCTGAGCGACACCGCCGGCCAGCCGTTCGACCTGACGGCCGACACCGTGCGTCCCCTCACGCTGCTGATGTTCGGCTACACGAACTGCCCCGACGTCTGCCCGATCAGCCTCGGCACGCTGGCGAGCGCGCTGCGCGCGCTGCCACCGGACGTCAGCCACAAGGTGCAGCTCGTCTTCGTGACGGCCGATCCCGAGCGGGACAGCGGCGTCGTCCTGCGCGACTACCTGGACCAGTTCGACACGGACTTCGTCGGCCTGGTCCCGACCGCCGAGCAGCTCGCCGAGGCGCAGCGACTGGCGAACGTGCCGCCGGCGGTCGACGAGGAGCCGGACGAGGACGGGTCCTACGCGGTGGGCCACGCGACGCAGATGATCGCCTACCAGGGCGACGGGACCGCTCGCATCGTCTACCCGTTCGGCACCCGCGAGGGCGACTGGATGCGCGACCTGCCGCGCCTCGTGGCGGGCGAGCGGCCGTCGTGAGCGCACGTCGTCCCCGCTCGCCGGGTGTCGGGGTGCTCGCCGTCTCGGCCGCCGCCCTCCTCGCCGCGTGCGGCGGGTCGGGCACCCCCGAGGTGGTCGTGCGTGACGCGGCCATCGGTGCCACCCGCGGCGACCTGGCCGCGCTCTACGCCGTGCTCGAGAACCGTGGCGACGGCGACGACGCGGTGGTCGCCGCGACGTGCACCTGCGCGGCGCGCGTCACCCTGCACGGCTCCGACGGCGGAGAGGGGTTCTCGATGATGGTCCGCACCGAACAGCTCGACGTCCCGGCCGGGGCGACGACACGGCTCGATCCGGGCGGCTCGCACCTGATGCTCGAAGGGGTGGGGGAGCCGCTGGTCGAGGGTGACCGGGTGCAGGTCGAGATCGAGCTCGAGCGCAGCGCGCCGATCTCGCTCGAGGTGCCGGTGGTGGCTCCCCAGGAGCTGTCCGAGCGGGTCGCCCCATGACCTGGTGGTGCTCCGCGATCCAGCGGCCCTGGGACTGGACGCCGCGGCCGTACCTGGGCGTGTGGCTCCTGTGCGCGCTCATCGTCGCGAGCTACGCCGTGGCGCTGCGCCGACACCGCGCCCGGACCGGCGAGGAGCGCACGGTCGCGGACCGGCGACGGGCCGTCCAGTTCGCTGGGGGCGTCGTCGCGCTGTGGATCGCCTCCGACTGGCCCGTCGGGACCTTGGGCGGCGGCTACCTGTCGTCGGTCCACATGCTCCAGTACATGATCTACACGCTCGCCGCGGCGCCGCTCCTGATGCTGGGAACACCCGAGTGGATGGCCCGAGCGGTGCTCACCCGCCTGCACCTGACCACGATCTGGCGAGCGCTCACCCGGCCCGTCGTCGCAGTGCTGCTGTCCAACGGGCTGCTGATCGTGACGCACTCACCGTGGTCCGTGGACCCCCTGCGCTCCACGCAGGCGGGATCGTTCCTGCTCGACATGGTGTGGCTCGTGTCCGGCCTCATCCTCTGGGGTCCGGTCATCGACCCCGTGCCCGAGCACCGCGCCCGCTCGGCCGCCGGGAAGATCGTCTACCTGTTCATGGCTGCGGCGCTCGTGCCGATGATCCCCGGCGGGTTCATGGCGTTCGCCCCGCACCCGCTCTACGAGACCTACGAGATGGCGCCCCGTGTCGGGCTGTCCGCGCTGCACGACCAGCAGCTCGCGGGCGTGCTGATGAAGATCGGCAACGTGCCCGTGATCTGGGCCGTCATGGGCGTGATCTGGTTCCGCTGGTACGAGAAGGACCGACTCGCGTCGCAGCGGCGCCGTGCACGGCGTGCACCCGTCCCTCACCCTCGCGTCGGCTGAGGTCCGCGGCACCTCGACCTGCTGCGGGGCGCCGGAGGTGAACGCCCAGCCACCGCTCGGTGACGTCGAGGTGGCGCTCGGGTGACGTCCGGGCGGGTGGGTCGGACGGCCGTCGGACGGGCCGTCGATCCACTTTTCGTCAGGGCGCGCAACCCGTACGTTGTCACCCGTTCGGAGGTCGGGATGGCAGCCCAGCAGCAACCCATGGCGAACGGAGCGGCCGAACGGCGGGCGGCGCGGCAGAAGGCCGCCGACGAGGCGCGTGAGCTCATCGACCGCATGCGCGTCGACATCGACGCCATCTCGTCGTTCCTCACCTCGGAGCAGGAGTCGGCCGCGCGCCGCGGCCTGTCCTCGAAGCGACTGGCGCGCCTGCGCCTGATGTCGGACGACCTGAGCTCCGCGCAGGGCTTCGCCACGAAGCCGATCAAGCCCTGACGCCGCTCATCAGGCGGCGGGCTCGTCGCTCAGGGCTCCGAGCGGTGGGCCCGGCTCCGCAGGGTCTCGAAGC
>JAFAFZ010000563.1 GCA_023423215.1 Actinomycetes bacterium | reverse complement strand
GCGCCGTGGCGCCGGCTCGGCCGGACGCGGCGCGTTGCGGAGGGCGACGAGGCGTTCGCGCAGCAGGCCGGCATCGATGCGGCACGAGTCGGCGACCTGCATCACGTACTGGTCGCGCACCATCGCGTTGGGATGCTCCGCGACGACGGCGAGCGCGGCCTCGGCCGCGCGGGCACGGCTCTCGGCGCTGCGCAGGTCCGCGCCGGCCAGGACGCGGTCGACCCGGAACGCGAGGAACGGCCGCGCCTCCTTCACCGCGAGCTCGAGCGTCTCGGGCGAGGTGCGGGCGAGCTCGTCGGGATCAGCACCCGGGGGCAGCACCACGACCGAGACCTCGAGGTCGTGCGCCTCTTCCCACGCGTAGACCCGGTCCGCAGCGGTCTGCCCCGCCTCGTCCGCGTCGTAGGCCAGGACGAGGCGACGGGTGAAGCGCCGGATCATCTTCACGTGGTCCTCGGTGAGCGAAGTACCGCAGGTCGCGATGGCGCGCGGGATGCCGGCGCGGTGGAACCCGATGACGTCGGTGTAGCCCTCGCAGATGACCATCTCGCCGGCGTTGACGGCGTCCGCCTTCGCCCAGTTCAGCCCGTAGAGCGCCTTGGACTTGTGGTAGAGCTCGTTGTCCCGCGAGTTCTGGTACTTCGCCCCCTCGGCGTTCGGCATCTTGCGGCCGCCGAAGCCGACCACCCGACCACGCTCGTCCATGATCGGGAACAGGATGCGGGCCCGGAAGAAGTCCTGCAGCCGGCCGGCCTTGTTCTGGAACCCGAGACCGCTGGCCTCGAGGTCGTCCTTGCTCACCCGCAACGAGCGGGCCATCAGGTCCCACCCGTCGGGCGCCCAGCCGATGCGGTAGTGGGCGACCTCGTCGCCGTCGAAGCCGCGGCTGCGCAGGTAGGCGCGTGCCTCCTTCGCGTCGGGCGAGGTGCGCAGCCGCTCGTGGTACCAGTCGGCGGCGCGTTCGGTCAGGTCGAACAGGCGCGCCTGGCGCTTGCGGCCCTCGCCCTCGTCCCGTTCGGTGTAGCGCAGCGTGACGCCGGCGCGGTTGGCGAGCCACTCGACCGCTCCGGCGAAGTCGAGCTGCTCCTTCTCCCTGATGAAGGTGATGACGTCGCCCGAGACCTTGCAGCCGTGGCAGAAGTACACGCCCTTGGCCGGGTTGACGTAGAAGCTGCCGGACTTCTCGGTGTGGAACGGGCAGAGCCCCTGCCACTGCACGCCCGAGCGCTTGAGCTGGGTGTACTGCGAGATGACCGCGACGATGTCGGTGGCCTCACGGACCCGCCCGATGTCCTCGTCGACGATTCCCACAGTGACCGGATCCTACCGGTGCGTCCCGACAGCGATCTCCGGGGATCGCTGCCGGGGCCGCGCCGGGGCGGACCGACCGGCCGGGCCGTCAGGCCATGCGCTCGCGGAGGTACGGCTCGACCTCGGCGATGGCGATGCGCTCCTGCTCCATCGAGTCGCGCTCGCGCACCGTGACCGCGTGGTCCTCGAGGCTGTCGAAGTCGAACGTCACGCAGTACGGCGTGCCGATCTCGTCCTGGCGGCGGTACCGACGGCCGATCGCCTGCGTCTCGTCGTAGTCGGTCATGAAGCTGCCGCGCAGCTGCTGCGCGAGCGCGCGTGCGGGCTCGGACAGCTCGGCCTTCTTCGACAGCGGCAGGACGGCGACCTTGTACGGAGCGATGCGGTGGTGCAGGCGCAGGACGGTGCGCGTCTCGCCCTTCACCTCTTCCTCGTCGTAGGCCGCCATCAGGAAGGCCATCGCGGTGCGGGTCGCGCCGGCGGCGGGCTCGATGACGTGCGGGACCCAGCGCTCGTTCGCCGCCTGGTCGTACCACTCGAGCTTCTCGCCCGAGTGCTGCGCGTGCTGGGTCAGGTCGTAGTCGCCGCGGTTCGCGATGCCCTCGAGCTCGTCCCAGCCCCACGGGAACAGGAACTCGACGTCCGAAGTGCCCGACGAGTAGTGCGACAGCTCGTCGGCGTCGTGGGGACGCAGGCGGAGGAGCTGCTCCGGCATGCCGTGGTCGAGGTACCACTGGTACCGCTCGTTGCACCAGTACTCGTACCACTGCTGGGCCTCGTCCGGCGCGACGAAGAACTCCATCTCCATCTGCTCGAACTCACGCGTGCGGAACACGAACTGGCCGGGTGTGATCTCGTTGCGGAACGACTTGCCGACCTGCGCGATGCCGAACGGCGGACGCACCCGCGTGGTGTCGATCACGTTCTTGAAGTTGATGAACATGCCCTGCGCCGTCTCGGGGCGCAGGAACGCGACGGCGCCGGCGTCCTCCACCGGGCCGGCCTGGGTCTTGAACATCAGGTTGAACTCACGTGGCTCGGTGAACTTCCCGCGAGCACCGCAGTTCGGGCAGACGTCGGGGTCCTCGAGCTTGTCGAGCCGCCAGCGCGTGTTGCACTTCGTGCAGTCGACGAGCGGATCGGTGAAGTTGGCGAGGTGGCCCGATGCCTCCCACACCTGGGGCGGGGAGAGGATCGAGGCGTCGAGACCGACGACGTCGTCGCGCAGCTGCACCATCGATCGCCACCACGCGTCCTTGACGTTGCGCAGCAGCAGCACGCCGATGGGTCCGTAGTCGTAGGTCGAGCGGAAGCCGCCGTAGATC
>JAFAFZ010000490.1 GCA_023423215.1 Actinomycetes bacterium | reverse complement strand
TGCCCGGGTCGCGTCCGGGGCCGGCAGATGGGCTCAGAGCAGTTCGGAACGGCGGATGACGAGCAGCCAGGTGAGCACGCCGGACACCGCGACGAGCACGATCCCGGCCATGCCCATCTGCGCGTAGGAGCCGAACTCGTAGGCCGACCAGATCTCGGTGGCCAGCGTCGAGAAGCCGGGCGGCGACAGCACCAGCGTCGCCGGCAGCTCCTTCATCACCGACTGCAGCACGAGACCGGCGCCGGCGAGCAGGCCGGGCAGCATGATCGGCAGCTCGACCACCAGCAGCCGACGCCATGCGGGAGCGCCCAGCATGCGCGCCGCGTCCTCCATGCGCCCCGGCACCGACTCGACGGCGACCTGCGCGGTGCGCATCGCCTGCGCCCCGAAGTGGACCGTGTAGGCCAGGATCAGCAGCGGCACGGTCTGGTAGAGCGTGTCGAGCAGGTCCGAGCTGAGCGTCCAGAAGACGAGCGAGAGGGCGACGATCAGCCCCGGCATCGCGTAGCCGGCGACCACGAGCACCGACGCCAGCCCACCGGCGCGGTGACGCCGGCGCAGCGACCGGGCCACCGGCAGCACGACGACGACGGACACGATCGCGGCGACGACGCTGACGACGACGGTCGACGCCGTCGGACCGATCAGCTCCGCGGGGTCGAGCGCGAGCGAGGTGCTGGACGAACCGGACCGGTAGCCGCGCACGACCCAGTACGCGAGCACCGCCAGCGGCCCCAGCACCGCGTTGGCGACCAGGAACACGACGACCGTCGCGGCGGGCCACCGCCAGCGCCCGAGCGACAGCGGAGGGACGGATCGCGTGCGTGCGGCGACGATCACGTGGCGGCGGCGTGAGACGGCGCGCTCCCCCGCCGTCACGACCAGCGCCAGCGCCGCGAGCACCAGGCTGAGCGGGAGCCAGGTCGCGGGGTCGAGCTTCGACAGGTAGATCTCCTCGGTCAGCGTGCCGTAGCGCAGCAGCGACACGACCCCGAAGTCGCTGATCGTGTAGAGCACGACGAGCAGGGTGCCGGCCGCGATCGAGCTGTAGGCCTGGGGAAGGACGACCTCTCGTCCCGTGCGCCACGTGCCCCGGCCGAGCAGTCGTGCGCTCTCCTCGAGCGAGGCGGGCAACGTCAGCAGGCGCGCGGCGACGGGCAGGTAGACCATCGGGTACGTGAAGAGCGTCAGCACGAACCAGGCGCCCCAGAACCCCTCGATGCGTGGCAGCTGGTCGACGCCGAGAGGTTCCAGCAGCTGCGCGACCAGTCCGCCCGAGGTCATGCCGGCGAGCAGCGCGGTGGCGCCGACGAACGAGGGCAGCACGAGCGGCAGCGCCGCGACGACGCGCAGCCACCGCCGACCGGGCAGGTCGGTGCGCACGATCAGCCACGCGAGCGTGGTGCCGATCAGCGCGGTGCTGGCGCCGACGGCGGTGGCCAGCAGGACGGTGCGCCACAGCGGCAGCAGGGTCGTCGACCGGGCGAGCAGCGAGAGCTCGCTGTCCAGGTCGAGCGTCCGCCACACCAGGTAGAGCAGCGGCGCGGCGAAGACCGCACCGATGAGGAGCGGCACCACCGACCCGGTGACCCACTCGACGGGGTGCCGCCGGCGAGGTCGCACGGCGGTCGCCGTCGCCCGGGTCCGGTCACCGGCGAGGGTGCTCACCGCTGGATGCCGCTCTCCCGGATCATCTCGATCGACGAGGTGAGCTCGCCCCCGAGGGTGTCCAGGTCGAGGCGGCGCACCGGCAGCTCGTCGAGGGGTGGCAGGCCGCCCGCGGGCTCGACGCCCTCGACGAGGGGGAACTCGTAGGTCTCGTCCGCGAAGTACTGCTGCGCCTCCGGCGAGAGCAGGAACTCGACGAACTGCTCGGCCTCGGCCTTCCGGGTCGACGTGGTGGTGACGCCGACGGCCGAGACCAGCAGCAGCGAACCCTCGTCGCCCTCCGGGAAGAAGTGGTTCTCGGCGTGGATGTCGGGGTTCTCCTGCCGTGCCTTCACCAGGTAGTAGTGGTTCACGAGGCCCATCGGGATCTCGCCGCGGTCGACCGCCTCGAGCGTGGCGTTGTTGTTCGCGTAGGTCGGGCTGTCGTTCTCGGCCATGCCCTCGAGCCACGCGGCGGCGCCGTCGTCGCCGATCTCGGTGCGCAGGCCCGAGATGAAGTCGATGAACGACCCGTTGGTCGGCGCGACACCGACCTTGCCCGCGTACTGCGGGCCGGTCAGGTCGAGCACGCTCGCCGGCAGCTCGTCCTCGCCGACCAGGTCGGGGTTGTAGACGAGCACGCGTGCACGGGCCGACACGCCGACCCAGGTGCCGTTCTTCGAGCGGTCCTCCGCGGGGACCAGGTCGAGCACGTCGTCCGGCAGCACGGCGAGGCGGTCCTGCGAGGTGAGGTAGCCCACCGCGCCGGGCGACTGCGAGAAGAAGACGTCCGCGCGCCCCTTGTCGCCCTCCTGGTCGATGACCAGCGCCAGGTCGGCGGAGTCGCCGTAGCGCACCTCGATGTCGATGCCGGACTCCTCCGCGAAGCGGTCGAGCAACGGCTGCACCAGCTCCTCGGTCCGGCCCGAGTAGATGACGAGCGCACCGCCGCCGTCGCCCTCACCGTCGCCCGACGAGCAGGCGGCGGCGAGCACGGCCAGCGCCAGCACGGCCACGACGACGAGGGTGCGGAAGGGTGCACGGCGGAGGGACGGGTCCATGGACGGTCACGCTACCCACCCCGGCACACGCGCAGTGAGGCCGACCTGACGTGTGCCGGACGACCCCGAGCCCAGCGGTCAGGTGGTGGCGTCGAACGCGGTCGCCGGTCCGCCGACGTAGCGGACGGCCGCCCGGTCGCCGCGCTGGAGCACCGGCGCCGACGGTCGGTGCGCCCGCAGCGTCGTGCCGTCCAGGTCCAGCACGTAGGTGGTGCCGTGGCCGAGGTACTCGACCAGCTCGACCGTCGCACCTGGTCCGTCCGAGGTGGCGGGTGCGACGTCCAGGTGCTCGGGTCGCACCAGCACCTCGACGGGGCCGCGACGGAGCTCGCGCAGCGGGACCTCGCCGAGCAACGTGGACGCGGCGTCGCCGGTCGCGGTGCCCGCCACGAAGTTCGCGTCGCCGACGAACCCGGCCAGCCACCGCGTCGCGGGCGTCTCGTAGAGCTCGGCCGGGCGGCCGGACTGCACGACCCGGCCCTCGGCGAGCACGGCGACGGTGTCGCCCAGCACGAACGCCTCGTCCTGGTCGTGGGTGACGAACACGGTCGTGATGCCGAGCCCCACCAGGAGCTGGTGGATCTCGCTGCGGATCTGGGTGCGCAGCGCGGCGTCCAGGTTCGAGAACGGCTCGTCGAGCAGCAGCACCGAGGGACGCGGCGCGATCGCCCGCGCCAGCGCGACGCGCTGCTGCTGGCCACCCGAGAGCGTCGAGGGCGATCGGTCGCCGAGCCCGCCCAGGCCGACGAGCTCGAGCGCGTCGTCGATGCGCGGCGACTGCTTGCGCTCCGAGCGCGGCAGGCCGAACCCGACGTTGCGGGCGACCGACAGGTGCGGGAACAGCGCCCAGTCCTGGAAGACCATGCCGATGCGGCGTCGCTCGGGCGGCACCGCCACACCCGGACCGGTGAGGGTCCGCCCACCCACCACCACGGTGCCGGCGTCCGCGGTCTCGAGCCCGGCGATGATGCGCAGCAGCGTCGTCTTGCCGCAGCCGCTCGGGCCCAGCAGCGCCAGCGTCGCACCCTCGTCGACGCCGACGTCGACGCCGTCGAGCACGACCGTCGTCCCGTCGAACGACTTCGAGACGCCGCGCACGACCACCCCGGCCGCGTCCAGAGCGGCGGGCGTGTCGGCGCCGGCGGCGCCCGGCGCCGGGTCAGGCACCCGGGTCCTGCTCCGGGCGCAGCGTCGGGAACAGGACGATGTCGCGGATGTTGTGCACGTCCGCGAGGAGCATGGCGAGGCGGTCGATGCCGATGCCCAGGCCGACCGTCGGCGGCAGGCCGTAGTCGAGGGCTCGCAGGTAGTCGTGGTCGACGAGCATGGCCTCGTCATCGCCTGCGGCGTTCTGCTCGGCCTGGTCCTCGAACCGGGACCGCTGCACGTCCGGGTCGGTCAGCTCCGAGAAGCCGTTGCAGAGCTCGCGCCCCACGACGATCGCCTCGAAGCGCTCGACCAGCGCGGGCAGCTCGCGGTGCTCGCGTGAGAGCGGCGAGACCTCGGCCGGGTAGTCGATGACGAAGGTCGGGTCCCACAGGGTGTGCTCGGCCGTCTTCTCGTACAGCTCCAGCAGCAGCTTGCCGGCGCCGTAGGACTCCTTCCACGGCACGCCGTGGGTGTCGCACAGCTCGCGCAGGCGCTCGATCGGGGTGTCGATGTCCACGGTCTCGCCGACCTGCTCCGAGGTCAGCTCCGACATCGTCGCCCGCCGCCACGGCGCGGACAGGTCGACGTCACGGCCGTCGTAAGTCACGGTCGTCGAACCGCACAGCTCGGTCGCCAGGCCCGCGACGAGCTCCTCCACCAGCGACATGTAGGTGTGGTAGTCGCCGTAGGCCTCGTAGCACTCGAGCATCGTGAACTCGGGGTTGTGCCGGGTCGAGGTGCCCTCGTTGCGGAAGACGCGGCCGATCTCGAAGACCTTCTCGAAGCCGCCGACCACCAGACGCTTCAGGTACAGCTCGGGCGCGATGCGCAGGAACATCTCTTGGTCGAGCGCGTTGTGGTGCGTCGTGAACGGCCGCGCCAGCGCGCCGCCGGGGATCGGGTGGAAGATCGGCGTCTCGACCTCGAGGTAGCCGCGGTCCTCGAGGAACCGTCGGGTCAGCGACACCATGCGCGAGCGCAGCTGGAACGCCCGGCGCGCCTCGTCGGTCACCCACAGATCGACGTAGCGCTGTCGGTAGCGGGTGTCGGGGTCGCTGATGCCGTGCCACTTGTCGGGGAACGACCGGCGCGTCGTCGCGAGCAGCGTCCAGGAGTCGGCCCGGACCGACAGCTCGCCCCGCTTGGTCGTCATGACCTCGCCGCCGACGCCGATCCAGTCGCCCAGGTTCAGCTCGCAGCACTGCTCGAAGTCGGGGGTGGAGCGGGCGAGTGCGAAGAGCTGCACGCGACCCGAGGAGTCGGCCAGCGTGCCGAACGCGAGCTTGCCCTGCACGCGCCGCAGCATCAGACGACCGGCGACGCTCACGCGCACACCCGTCTCGACACCCGGCTCGAGGTGGCCGAACTGGTCGACCAGCTCGGCCGCGGTCGCGTCGACGTCGTAGGTGTAGGGC
>JAFAFZ010000481.1 GCA_023423215.1 Actinomycetes bacterium | reverse complement strand
TGAAGGACACCCCGCTGCTCGAGGCGCTGGTCGGTGCATGGCGGGGCGGCGCGACGATCGCCGCCGGCGGCGAGGCGGCCTCGGTGCTCTGCAGCCACATGGTCGACAGCCGCGGCGGAGCGTTCACCGTCGGCCTCGACCTGCTGACGACCATGACGGTGATCCCCCGCTACAACCAGTGGTCACCCGAGAAGTGGCACCGCACCGTCGAGCTGGCCCACCGCGGCCTGCCGGTGGTCGGCATCGACGAGGCGACCGCGCTGATCCGCTCGCCGCAGGGCGAGTGGCGCGTCGAGGGCGTCGGCAAGGTGCACGTCTTCCTGGACGGGCAGCAGGCCGAGCTCTCGGTGTTGCCGAGCGAGCTGAACCCCCGGCTCGGCACCTCCGGCGCGGCCTGAGCGCGAGCGCCCTCGGCGCGCCGCCGGTTCAGGCGGACGTCTCGGTGATGGTGATCGTGTTGATGACGACGGCCTCGACCGGTCGACCATCGGGCGATCCGGCGCTGCCGAGCGCACCGATGGCGTCGACGATGTCCTGCCCCTCGGTCACCTGGCCGAAGAACGAGTAGAGGGGCTGGAGCTGCTGGCCGCCGCCCGGCAGGACCACGAAGAACTGGCTGCCGTTCGTGTCCGGCCCTGCGTTCGCCATCGCCAGCGAGTAGTCGGCGTAGGCGGCCGAGGACTCGGGCAGCTCGTCGCCGAACTCGTAGCCGAGGTCGTTGTTGCCCCACGGCTCGCCGTCGCCGTCGCCGGCCTGGATCACGAAGTTCGGCACGACGCGATGGAACGGCACGCCGTCGTAGTAGTGGTACCGGCTGAGCACCACGAAGTTGTTCACGGTGTTCGGCGCGGCCGAGGCGTCGAGCTCGGCGGTGAAGGAGCCGAGGCTCGTGTCGAAGGTCGCCGTGTAGCTCGCCGCCGGGTCGATGCACATGGGCGGCGGGCCGGCGAAGACCTGCACCCGCTCGGCAGCGCCGTCGATCGGCGGGCACTCGGTCGGCTCGGTGAGCGTGGCGCCCTCGGGCGGCGCGGGAAGCTCGGCGGCCTCGCCCGGGGTCGACGTCGAGCTGCCGTCCGCCGGGGCCGTGGTCGAGGTCGAGGTGGAGTCGGCGGTCTCGTCGTCGCCTCCGCCGGTCAGCACGACGATGGCGCCGATGACGACCACCACCGCGAGGACGCCGCCGACGATCGTCAGCAGCCGACGCCGCTTCGCCTTCTCCTCGACCTCACGCCGGGCCTCGGCGAGGCGGTCCCGGTGTTCCTTCTGGCGCGCGTGCTTCTCGGAGTTGGTTCCCACGGCGCCGGATCGTAGCCAGGCCGCGGAACGGGGGGCCGCACCGCGCTCGCAACCGGTTGAGGGCGTGCACAGGGCCGCTGGTACCGTTGCCCGCCGTGGCTCTCCTGGTCCAGAAGTTCGGCGGCACCTCCGTCGGCGACCCCGATCGCATCCGTGACGTCGCCGACCACGTGGCGCGCTGCCGCCGTCGCGGCGACGACGTCGTCCTGGTCGTGTCGGCCATGGGCAAGGAGACCGACGAGCTGCTGCGCCTGGCCGACGAGGTGTCCGGCATCCGCCCGGGACGCGAGATGGACATGCTCATCACCGCCGGCGAGCGCAAGGCGGTCGCCCTGGTCTCCATGGCACTGCACGCCGTCGGCGTCGACTCCGAGAGCTACACCGGCAGCCAGGCCGGCTTCCTGACCGACACGAACCACACGAACGCCAAGATCCTCGAGGTCAACGCGGACCGCATCCGGGCGTCCATCGCCGCCGGCCGCGTCCCGGTCGTGGCGGGCTCCCAGGGCGTGTCGACGGCCAACGACGTGACGTTCCTGGGCCGGGGCGGCTCGGACACGACCGCCGTCGCGCTGGCCAAGGTCCTCGACGCCGACGCCTGCGAGCTCTACACCGACGTCTCGGGCGTCTTCACCACCGATCCCCGGGTCGTCGACACGGCTCGCAAGATCCACCGCATCTCGTTCGACGAGATGCTCGAGATGACCGCCGCGGGCTGCCCCAAGCCGGCCATGCGCTCGGTCGAGTTCGCCCACCGCCATCGGGTGCCGCTGCACGTGCGTTCCGCGTTCACGTGGGAGGTCGGCACCTGGGTCACCGAAGAGGATCCCGACATGGAAGAAGCCGTCATCCGCGCCGTCGTGGCCGACCTGTCCGAGGCGAAGGTCACCGTCACGGGCGTGCCCGACAAGCCCGGCATCGCCGCGAACCTCTTCCGTCAGCTCGCGGACGCGGACGTGAACGTCGACATGATCGTGCAGAACGCGTCCGAGGGCGGCATCACCGACATCTCGTTCACCGTCCCGCACTCCGAGCTCGAGCCGTCGCTCGCCATCTGCGAGGCGAAGCGGGCGGAGATCGGCGCCGAGCACGTCACCGCGGACCCGCGCATCGCGAAGGTCAGCGTCGTGGGCGCTGGCATGAAGTCGAACCCGGGCGTCGCCGCCACCATGTTCGAGACGCTGGCGGACCACTCGGTCAACATCGAGATGATCTCGACCTCCGCCATCCGCATCTCGTGCGTGATCGCCGAGGACGACGCCGACCGGGCGGTCCAGGTCCTGCACGACGTCTTCGAGCTCGAGAAGACCGAGTTCTGACCCGCCCCCGGCGCCGGGCCGGCCGGGTTCAGCCGGAGGTCGAGGGTGCGCCGGCGGCCTGCCCGGCGAAGGTCTCGATGCCGCCGACCCAGCGCTCCAGCAGGGTCGCCAGCTCGGCCCGCTCCGCGTCGCCGAGTGGTTCGAGCGAGCCGAACAGCAGCTCACGGCGTCGCTCGCCGACCCGTGCGATGGTGTCCTCGCCCAGCTCGGTCAGCTCGACGGTGACGGCACGGCCGTCGCCGGGGCTCTTGGCCCGGCGCACGTAGCCGCCCGCCTCGAGCCGCGTCACCGTGCGGGTGACGGTCGATGCGTCCACGCCGAGCGCGGCGGCGTAGTCGGACATGCGCAGGGGGCCCTCGGCGGCGCCGAGGACGTCCAGGGCGTCGAGCTGAGCGGCCTCGAGGACGGGGAAGAGCTGCTGGCGCAGCGCCTGCAGGCCGGGGCCGCGCACCAGCTCGCGCCAGGCCCGACCGATGCGGGCCTCGGGGCTGTCGGTTGCGAGCGGGAACGCCATGCTTGTACCCTACAAGGATCTACTTGTAGACGACAAGTAGCGCTCGCTCCCGCTCAGCCCTCCGCAGCTCAGCGACCCGCACCTCGTGAAGGACGCCCTCGTTGTCGACCTCGACGCACCCGCCCGTCGCCTCCAGCGGCCTGACCCACCGACAGATCCTGCTGGTCTTCGTCGGGCTGGGCGCCGGCATGCTGCTGGCCGCGCTCGACGGCACGATCATGGCCTCGGCGCTCCCGACGATCGTCGGGGAGTTCGGCAGCATCGACCAGCTGTCGTGGGTCATCACCGTCTACCTGCTGACCTCGACGACCTCGACGCTGCTCTACGGGAAGATCAGCGACCTGTTCGGTCGCCGGCTCGTGTTCCAGGCCGCGATCGCCATCTTCGTGGTCGGCTCGGTGCTCGCCGGGCTCTCCCAGTCGATGACGCAGCTCATCGTCTTCCGCGGCATCCAGGGCCTGGGCGGCGGCGGGCTGATGGTCCTGCCCTTCGCCATCATGGGCGACATCCTCTCGCCCCGCGAGCGTGGTCGCTACACCGGCTACCTCGGCTCGGTCTTCGCGTTCGCCAGCGTGACCGGTCCGCTGCTCGGGGGCTTCTTCGTCGACCAGCTCTCGTGGCGCTGGATCTTCTTCATCAACCTTCCGGTCGGCATCGCGGCGCTGATCATCACCTCGATCGTGCTGCGCCTGCCGTTCCAGCGGCGTGAGCACTCGACCGACGTGCTCGGCGCGCTGCTGGTGGTCGTCGGCGTCACCTGCCTGCTGCTGGTGACGGTGTGGGGCGGGGACCGCTACGAGTGGCTCAGCGGCACGATCCTGGGCCTCGCGGCCGTCGGCGTCGTGTTCCTGGTGGCGTTCTGCTGGTGGGAGATGCGCGCGAAGGAGCCGGTGCTGCCGATGCGCCTGTTCCGCAACGGCGTCTTCCGGACCTCGATGCTGCTCGCCGCGATGATCGGCATCGCGATGTTCGGCGCCATCTCGTTCCTGCCGCTCTTCCTCCAGGCCGTCAGCGGCGTCTCCGCGACGGCGTCGGGCCTGCTGCTCCTGCCGCTCATGGCCGGGCTCATGACCACCTCGATCGCCTCGGGCCGCATCATCAGCCGCACCGGGCGCTACCGCTGGTGGCCGATCTGCGGCATGGCCGTCTGCGCGCTCGGCGCGTTCCTGCTCTCGACGATGCACCCCGACACCCACATCGTGGTCATCTCGATCTACTCGCTGATCTTCGGCATCGGCATCGGCATGGTGATGCAGACGCTGATCCTGGCCGTGCAGAACTCGGTCGAGTTCACCGACATGGGCGTCGCCACGTCCTCGGTGACGTTCTTCCGCCAGATGGGCGGCTCGTTCGGCGTCGCGGTGTTCGGCGCGGTCCTGACCTCGACCATCGCCCGCGAGCTGCCGGGCCTGCTGCCCGAGGGTGCCGGCGACCCGGGCGGGGGGGCCGAGTCCATCAACAGCCCCGAGGCGATCCAGGCGATGCCCGACCTGGTCAAGGACGCGGCGATCGAGGCGATGTCGCGGGGCCTGCACCTGATGTTCCTCGGTGCGACCGCCGTGCTGCTCGTCGGCGTCGGCGTGGCCTGGCTGCTGAAGGAGCTGCCGCTGCGCGACAGCGTGGGCGGGGCGACCGTCGTCGAGGGCGCCGAGGGCCTGCTGGAGCACCTGGCGGACGAGGCGCACCAGGGCGCCGACGTCGCGGCCGACGGCATCGCGCTCGGCTTCGATCCGGACCTCGACCCGGCGGACCTGCCGGCACCCGTTCGTCGGGACTGATCCGCGAGCGCCTCCCGGCCAGTCGGTGCCGAGGAGCGATCGCGTGCGCTCAGGTGGTCGAGCCCGACGTGATCACCACTCCACCGCTCACGTCCTGGTCGAGGTCCAGCACGGCGATCAGTCGGCCGACCGCCAGGTACTTCGCCACACAGGCCGCGAGATCGACGACCCCGCCGTCACCGAGGCCGCTGCGAAGCTGCTCGAGCAGCTCGTCGTCGATCGAGCCATGGTCGTAGATGAAGCGTTCGGTGAAGTCGAGAGCGCTGCGTTCCAGGTCGTCGTAGCGCGCGTCGGTTCGCCAGAACTCGACTGAACCGAGCAGTTCGTCGGTCACCCCGACCGCGTCGCCGTCGGGGCGACGGTAGGCCTGGCATCGGGTGCAGTCGTTGAAGAGTGCGATGCGGTAGCGGACCAGCTCGTGGAGCCGCAGCGGGAGCTCGCTGTCGTCCGCGGCTTCGTTCCACATACCGATCGCGTGGGCCATGGAAGGGCGGTGCATCAGAGCTCGCCGGGCCTCGGGCCCTGCGCTGCCCCTCATCAGTGCGCCGGTCTCCTCGTCGCAGAGCTGTACGCGTGGCATCAGTGGCATGCTCCCGTGGTCGGCAGGCAAATCCGTATAACCATCATCAAGGATCGGGGGGAGCGCCCGCAACGGATTCCGGGCCGGGGCGCACCGAGACGCCGAGACGTACCGAACCCACGTAGGGGTCAGCGAACGGGAGCCACCTCATTCGGCGCTCAGGCGCGTCACCACGGCATCCGCGAGCAGCCGGCCGCGTGGCGTCAGCACCAGGCGGTGACCGTGACGGCCCTCGAGCGCCAGGCCCTCGGCCAGGCGCACGCCCAGCATCAGGTCCTCGAGGCGGCGCTGCTCGTCGTCGAGGTGCTCGAACCCGGCGACGTGCGCCGCAGGTGCCGCGCCGTCGAGCAGTGCGTCGGACCACTGTTCGACCGGGTCGACGTTCCACCAGCGGGTGCCGCTCAGGTGCGAGTGCGCGCCCGGGCCGATGCCCCACCAGTTGTGGTTGCGCCAGTAGAGGAGGTTGTGGCGGCAGCGGGCCTCGGGCGAGCGCGCCCAGTTCGAGATCTCGTACCAGTCGAACCCGGCGGCGGACAGGAGCTCGTCGGCGACGAGGTAGCGGTCCGCCGCCTCGTCGTCGTCGGGCGTCGGCAGCTCGCCGCGACGCACCCGCGCCGCCAGCTTGGTGCCCGGCTCGATCCCCAGCGCATAGGCGCTGACGTGGTCGACGTCGGTCGCGCAGACCGCGTCCAGCGTCGCCCGCCAGTCCTCCGCGGTCTCGCCCGGCGTGCCGTAGATCAGGTCCAGGCTGACGTGCGCCAGACCGGCCGCGCGGGCCTCGCCCACCGCCGCGAGCGACCGCTCCGGGTCGTGGGTGCGATCCAGCAGCGCCAGCACCCGGCGGCGCACGCTCTGCATGCCGAACGACACCCGCGTGACGCCCGCGTCGGCCAGCGCGCCGAGCTGCCCCGGCGCCAGGCCGTCCGGGTTCGACTCGACCGTCACCTCCAGGTCCGGCTGCACGGCGAACCGCTCGCGCACCGCGGACAGCACCCGGGTCAGCTGTCGCGGCGTCAGCATCGTCGGGGTGCCGCCGCCGACGAAGACGCTCGTCAGCGGCGGTGACCCGTCGGCGAGGACGTCGGCGGCCAGCGCGACCTCGGCGACGGCGGCGTCGACCCAGCGCTCCAGCGCGTCGTGCGCCGCCGCACCCCCGGGGTCGGCCAGGGCGACGGTGTTGAACGCGCAGTAGCCGCAGCGGCGCGCGCAGAACGGCACGTGCACGTACAGCCCGAGGGGCGTCCGGGCGACCTCGGTGGGGTCGGGCAGCGCCCAGGGAACCGTCGCCGTGCGCGCCGAGTCGCTGCGCGCGCCGTTCCCGAGCCCTGTGTCCACGCCCACAGCCTCGCGCCCGGAAGCCACTGGGGCCCCAGCGGGCACGGCCGGTAGCCTTGGCGCCATGAGCCTCCCCCCGTCGCCCACCTTCGGCATCTTCGGTGCCACCGGTCAGGTCGGCAGCGTCATGCGTACCCTGCTCGAGGAGCGGGACGTGCCCGTCGGTGCCATCCGCTACTTCGCCTCGGCCCGCTCGGCCGGGACGACCCTGCCGTGGAAGGGCACCGAGGTCACCGTCGAGGACACCGCCACCGCGGACTTCTCGGGCATCGACGTCGCGCTGTTCTCGGCCGGGGCGACCAGCTCCCGCGAGTACGCCCCGAAGGTCGCCGCCGCCGGCGCCGTCGTCATCGACAACTCCTCGGCCTGGCGCGGCGACCCGGACGTCCCGCTCGTCGTCTCCGAGGTCAACCCCCACGCGCTGGACTCGCTGCCCAAGGGCATCATCGCCAACCCGAACTGCACGACCATGGCCTTCATGCCGGTCATGAAGCCCCTCGCGGTCGAGGCGGGCCTGACCCGGCTCGTCGTCAGCACCTACCAGGCCGTCTCGGGCGGCGGCCTCGCCGGCGTCGATGAGCTGGCGAGCCAGGTGGTCGTGCCCGGCGACAAGGCGCGCGAGCTGGCCTACGACGGCGAGGCGGTCACGTTCCCGGCGCCGCAGAAGTTCGTGCGGACCATCGCGTACAACGTCGTGCCCTTCGCCGGCTCGCTCGTCGACGACGGCTCGGAGGAGACCGACGAGGAGCAGAAGCTCCGCAACGAGAGCCGCAAGATCCTGGAGCTGCCGGACCTGCGCGTCTCGGGCACCTGCGTGCGCGTCCCGGTCTTCACGGGCCACTCGCTGTCCATCAACGCCGAGTTCGAGCGGCCGATCACACCCGACCGCGCCCGGGAGCTGCTCGCCGCGGCGCCCGGCGTCGTGGTCGCGGACGTGCCGAACCCGCTGCACGCCGCCGGCAAGGACCCGTCCTACGTCGGGCGCATCCGCACCGACAGCTCCGTCGACAACGGCCTCGTGCTGTTCGTGTCGAACGACAACCTGCGCAAGGGCGCGGCGCTCAACACCATCCAGATCGCCGAGGTCCTGCTCGCGCGGAGCTGATCCCGGCCGCTCAGAGCTGCCCGGACGCGGTGTCCGGCTCGTCCGCGGTGGCGGAGGGGCGCACCCGCCAGCGGTTCCAGGGCCAGTAGCCGTCGATCTCGACCTCGAGCGAGAAGCTCAGCACGATCCGGATCACGACGACCACGCCCAGCACGAGCACGCTGGTGACGGTCGCGTCGACGACGATCGTGCGGATGATGTCGGCGATGATCAGCACCTCGAGCCCGAGCAGGATGACCCGGGCCAGGTTCCGCCGCAGGCGGGAGTAGCCACGCGGGCGCCGTTCCTCGGAGAGCAGGTCCTGCGCGTACGAGACGAACGCGATCAGGGCGCCGACGACCAGCAGGGCGATGCCGCCGGCCTCGATGACCTGCACGACCTTCTCGACCACCTCGTCGTAGGTCACGGCGGGTCCTCCACGTAGCGCTGGGCGGCGTCCTCGAGCGAGAGCCCGAGCTGGTTCGCCAACGAGGCCACCCAGGCCAGCACGTCGCCCAGCTCGTGCAGCTGCTGCTCGGTCGTGCCCTTGCGCACGGCCTGGGCCAGCTCACCGACCTCTTCGCAGAGCCAGGCGACGGTCGAGGGGATGCCGCGCTCACGATCGGACCGGCCGTAGAGCTCGTCCATCAGGACCTGGAACTCGGCGATCTCCATCGCCGGGACCCTACGGCCCGGGGGCGCCCCGACCGGGGACCTGCCGACCGACGAGCGGCGCGGTGACGTGGGCTCAGGCCCGCATGAACACCTGGACGGTGAACACCGTCGTGTAGCCGTTGCAGGTGCCCCACACGGCGCCGGCGCCGACCTGGTTGTAGGACGGGTCCAGGATGTTGGCGCGGTGGCCGGGCGAGTTCAGGTAGGCGGTGTGGACCTGGGCGATCGTGCCGCCGCGGCCCACGTTCTCGCCGAGCTTGCGCCACTCCGGCGGTGCGCCGTCGGCCAGGTTCGAGTGGAAGATGTTGCACTCGTCGCGCAGGCGCGAGGCCCAGGCGTCGGCCTTCGCGTCGAGCGTGGCGTTCTGGCGCAGTGCGCCGAGCCCCGCCTGCGCCCGGCTGGCGTTGATCGAGTCGATCACCGCCGCACGGTCCTCGTTCGTCGTCTCGCACGAGGTGAGCACCCCCGACAGCAGCGCCAGGACCGCCAGCAGGCCGAAGGCGCTGAGCAGCCGCCGGGTGCGTGGTGCACGGCGCCCGTTCGAGGGCGGCGCGGCGGTCAGGTCGGAGGTCGTGGGGGATGCAACGGATCCAGCCATGCCCGATGTATCGGAGCGGTCTCCGGGAGACCTTGACCTTCTGCGGCGAAAGTTCTCGGAACCCCCGTCGGCCGCAGCCGTCGACTACTGAGGAGTTCTCACCGGAAAGCCGTGTCCGCACAGCGGAACGCCCGACC
>JAFAFZ010000380.1 GCA_023423215.1 Actinomycetes bacterium | reverse complement strand
CAGCGTGACCAGGATGCGTGGCTCGCCCCAGCCCTCGGCCGGCGCCTGGGCCGCGACGCCGTTGGCGCCGCCCAGCGACGCGGAGGCGGCCTCGACGGCGGCCTCGGGTGCGCCGACGCCCCGCAGGAAGTCGCCGACCTTTCCGCCGTAGGTCGAGGCGAGGACGCTGCCGATGATGGCGACGCCGAGCGCGCCGCCGACCTGGCGGGTGGTGTCGTTGACCGCCGAGCCGACGCCCGCCTTGCCGAGCGGCAGCGAGCCCATGACCGAGTCCGTCGCGGGCGCCATGGTCAGGCCCATGCCGGCGGCCATCAGCATCAGCCGCCACGCGACCTGCACGTAGCTGCTGTCGACCTCGAGCAGGGTCATCGACAGCAGGCCCGCCGTCACCAGGGACATGCCGAGGGTCACCGTCACCTTGGTGCCGATGCGCTCGACGATCCGTGCGCTGGTGGGTGCCACGACCATCATCGTCAGGGCGAAGGGCAGCATGCGCACGCCGGTCTCGAGGGGGGCGTAGCCGAGCACGAACTGGAAGTACTGCGTCAGCAGGAAGATCGAGCCGACCATGGCGAAGAACACGACGGTGATCGAGCCGCTCGCCGCGCTGAACCGGGGGTTCTTGAAGAAGCTGACGTCCAGCATCGGGTGGGAGCTGTGGCGCTCCCAGAGGACGAACGCGACGAGCAGCACGATGCCGGTGATCAGCGTGACCAGGATGCGTGGCTCGCCCCAGCCCTCGGCCGGCGCCTCGATGATGGCGTAGAGCAGCGCGGTCAGGGACACGATCGAGAGCAGCGCACCCAGCGGATCGAGCCGCGGGGCGCTCGGATCACGCGAGTCCGGGATGAGCAGGAACCCGGCGACGAGCCCGATCACCACGATCGGGACGTTCACCAGGAACACCGAACCCCAGTAGAAGTGCTCGACGAGGAAGCCGCCGGTGAGCGGCCCGAGCGCCCCGCCGAGCCCGGCGACGCCGGCCCAGACGCCGATGGCCCGTCCACGCTCCTGGGGCGGGAACACGTTCGTGATGATCGACAGGGTGGCCGGCATGATGAACGCGCCGCCGACGCCCATCAGGGCGCGGGTGCCGATGAGCTGGCCGGCGGACTGCGAGAGCGCCGCCAGCACCGAGCCCACGCCGAAGATCACGAACCCGAGCTGCAGCGCGCCGCGGCGGCCGAAGCGGTCGCCCAGCGCGCCGGCGGTCAGCAGCAGGCCCGCGAACACCAGCGTGTAGGAGTCCACGATCCACTGCAGCTGGCTGTTGCTGGCGTGCAGGTCCTCGATGATCGTCGGGATGGCGACGTTCAGGATCGAGTTGTCCAGCACGATCACCAGCAGGCTGAAGCACAGCACCGCCAGGATCCACCACCGGCGCTCGTGCGCATGCTCTTCCACGACTCCCATGGCGGGTCTCCCTCTGCCCTCGGTACGGTTGCAGCGGGCCGGCGGATGCGTGCGCCCCGAACGGTCCGCCGACCACTCCACCACACGTGCACCACTTCCGCAACGGTTCCGTAGCGGAAATCTGGCCCGACTCGGGCCGTGCGCCCCGATCGAACACCAGTTCACCCGCGCGCCCACGCCGGCACCTAGGGTGGCCGGGTGTCCCCCGGCCCGACCGCCACCGCTCCCCGCCCCGAGATCCGCCTGCCACCCCCGCTCGGCGCCGCCGAGCTGGACCCCGGCACGCTGCTGGACAAGGTCATCGCGGCGATCCCCTGCGGTGAGGACCGGCCCCAGCAGCGCGAGATGACCCAGGCGGTGCACCGCGCCTTCCGCTCGGGGAACCACCTGGCGGTCCAGGGCCCGACCGGCGTCGGCAAGTCCATCGCCTACCTGCTGCCCGCGGTCGTGGCGGCGCGGCGCGGGGTGCGCACCGTCGTCGTCACCTCGTCCAAGTCGCTCCAGGACCAGCTCGCCTCGGTCGAGCTGCCCTTCCTGCACGAGACGCTCGGCGGGACCTTCAGCTACGCGGTGCTGAAGGGACGGTCCAACTACCTGTGCGAGGCCGCGGCATCCGAGGCACGCCAGCAGCTCGTCGGCGCCGACCAGCAGGGCCTGGACCTGGGCGTGCCGGCGACCACGGGCCCGTCGCTCGACGACGAGCAGCTGAAGGCACAGGTCGAGGCGCTGCTCGAGTGGGCCGACTCGACCACCACCGGCGACATGGCCGAGCTCGAGGTCTCGCCGGACTGGGCCGCGTGGTCCACGGTGTCGGTCTCCCCCGGCGAGTGCGTCGGCGCCGGCAAGTGCGACTTCGCCTCGGACTGCTGGTCCGAGCAGGCGCGTGCCCGTGCCGAGGACGCGGACATCGTCGTGGTGAACGCACACCTCTACGGCGCCCACATCCAGACCGGCGGCGCCCTCCTGCCGCCGCACACACAGGTCGTCATCGACGAAGCGCACGAGTTCGAGGACTCGATCGTCGGCTCGCTCAGCGTCGAGCTGACCGAGGGGCGACTCGCCAACCTGGCCCGCGTGCACGACCGCTGCGTCGCCGGCGACGAGAAGGTCGCCCGCACGCTGCGCGGGGCTGGCGAGGTGCTCGAGGCGGCGCTCGAGGGGCTCGCCGGCACCGGACTCGAACCGCCGGCGGGCACGTCGCCGCGCACCGGGCT
>JAFAFZ010000313.1 GCA_023423215.1 Actinomycetes bacterium | reverse complement strand
CCGCGACGGCGCTCGGGTGAAGGTCGGCCGCCGTGGGGTCCTCGGCCGCACAACGCGCGGCGACCGCGCGGAGGCGGTCCAGGTCGGTGCCCTCGGAGATGCGCACGGGCGGCGCGTCGGCCCACGTCCGGCGCGACGGCACGGCGGTGTCGGACCAGAGGAGCTCGGCCACGCCCTCGAAGGTGCAGTTCCGTGACAGCTCCACCACGTCGTAGCCCCGGTAGCGGAGCCGGCCCTGGCGCACGTCGGTGAGCTCGGTCGCCAGCTCGAGGTCCAGCGTGGGGGAGCGCGTGGAGCGCCGGGGTCGTCCACGTCTCGCCAGCTCGTCGACCGCGCCGGGGTCGAACGTGCTGCTGCGCCCGTCGGGTGCCGTCTCACGTTGCAGGTGGCCGCGGCTGACGTAGGCGTAGACCGTCTCGACCTTCACGCCGAGCCGGTCCGCGGCTTCCCGAGCGGTCAGGCGGGGTGGGGCGGAGGACGTCATGCATGGATGATGATCAACGTTGACGATGCGGCGCAACCGGTGGACGGTGGCTGCATGGACATCACGACGCTCCCCCCACCACCTCCCGTCCCGCCAGCGGTCCCACCCGGCCTGAAGGGCGTCGCGGTCGGCACCACCACGGTCGGCGACGTGCAGGGCGCACGCGGCTTCTACCACTACCGCCAGCACGACGCGACGGAGCTGGCGCGGTCTCGTCCGTTCGAGGACGTCGTCGCGCTCGTCCTCGACGGAGAGCTCCCCACGACGCGCGCCGGCGCCGAGCTCGCACGACGCCGCCTCGGCGAGCACCGGGTCGTCCCGGACGAGGTGCTCGCTGCGTTGCCGGCCCTGGTGGCGGTGGACCGGGGGCGGTCGCCTGCCGTCCCGCTGGCCGGGCTGCGCAGCGCGCTCTCGCTGCTCGCCGCGGCGTGGGACCTGGCACCCGTCATGGACCTGGATCCGGGGCGGCGGCGCGAGGACGTGCTGCGGCTCTGCGCCGCCACGCCCACGCTGGTGGCCGCGCTGCACCGGCTGCGCTCGGGTCGTGAGCCGATCGCCCCCGACCCCGCGGCCGGTGTTGCCTTCGACTACCTGCGCATGCTGCACGGCGAGGAGCCCGACGTGCACTCGGCGCGTGCCCTCGAGGTCTACCTGACCTCGACGATCGACCACGGGTTCAACGCGTCGACCTTCTCCGCCCGCGTGGTCGCCTCGACGGGCGCCGACGTCGGCTCGTGCCTCGTCGCAGGACTCGGTGCCCTGAGCGGTCCGCTGCACGGCGGCGCGCCGAGCCGGGCGCTCGAGATGCTGGACCGGATCGAGGGCCCGGACCGGGCGCAGATCGACCGGGTGGTGGTGCCGATGATCGAGCGAGGCGAGCGGATCATGGGCTTCGGCCACGCCGTGTACCGCACCGAGGACCCCCGTTCGGTGCTGCTCGCCGACGCGGCCGACTCGCTCGGTGCGCGCAGCTCGGGTGCGGCGGCCAGGGTGCGGACCGCACGTGCGGTCGAGGCGCGAGTGGTGGAGCTGCTCGCCCGCCACAAGCCCGATCGGGTGCTGCGGACGAACGTCGAGTACTACGCCGCCGTCGTGATGGAGCTCTGCGGGGTGCCGCCCGAGCTGTTCAGCTCGACCTTCGCGTGCAGCCGCGTCGTGGGGTGGGGGGCGCACGTGCTCGAGCAGGCCGAGCTGCGCACGATCATCCGCCCGGACGCGACCTACGACGGACCCGTGCCGCCCCAGCCCGTGCCGGCGCTGGTCGACTGACGATGCTCAGTGCAGGGCGATCGCGGCGACGATGCGGTCGGCGAAGTCGGCGCAGCCCTGCGCAAGGTCGTCGCGGCGGATCGTCATGCCGCCGCGCACGTCGCCGTGGCGCTCGGTCACCAGCGCCGAGAGCTTGTCGAGCGTCTTGCCGGGATCGACCGCGTACGTGACGTACACGTACGTCGGCTTGTCGCCGAGGAGCGGCAGCTTGTGCAGCTTGCCGGCACCGCCCGGGCGCTGGCCGATCAGGATCAGGCCGTCCACCCAGGTGCCGACGATGACGACGTCGGCCTGCTGGAGCGCCGCCAGGTCCACCTGACGGGCGCTGCACTCCGAGGCCTCCCACCCGAGGTCCTGCAGCTCGGCGACGATCCGCTTCGCCGCGGTGCGCGTGTTGCCGGTGAGACTCTCGTGGATGACCAACGCCTGCATGCGCTCACTCTCCCCACTGGTGGACGCCGGGTCAAGCACCGTCGGCTGTCTACGCGTGTAGACCCGCGCGGTCTACGGGCGTAGACTGCCCGGCCATGTGCCCGATGGTGAACACCGAGGAGCTCTGCGACGCCCACGAGGTCGCCGCGATGATCGGCCTCTCCCACGCCAACAGCGTCGCCGGCTACCTGCGTCGCTACCGCGAGATGCCCCGACCCGTCATCGACCTGGGCCGGGGTCGCTCCCGGCTCTGGCTGCGTCCCGAGATCGCCGCCTGGCACGAACGCCGACACGCGGTGCGGTCGTGAACCGGCTCCGCAGCAACGACGCCTGCTGGTGCGGCAGCGGCAAGAAGCTCAAGCGCTGCCACGGCGCCCACCGACGCCGGGCCCAGCT
>JAFAFZ010000258.1 GCA_023423215.1 Actinomycetes bacterium | reverse complement strand
CGCAGCGCGCTCGCCAGCGTGCCGAGGCTGATCGGGCAGACGTCGGGGCAGTTCGTGTAGCCGAACATCAGCAGCGTGAGGGGACGCACGGTGTCGGTCGTCAGGTCGAACGGCTGACCGGCCGTGTCGGCCAGCACCACCGACGGCTCGGCCTGCTCGATCCCGAGCACCGTGCCGGCCCAGTCCGACGCCGCGTCGACGGGCCCCTCGGACCGGGTGCCGACCCAGGCGATCACGCCGACCACGACCACCGTCGCGACGATGAGTCCGACGGTGGTCAGCGTGCGGCGGCGCAGCGTGCCGCGGTCCGCCTCTGGGCCCGTCCCGCTCTCCACGTCGCGTCCTTCCGATCGTCGGTCGTGGATGAGTCGGGCCGCGGACCCGTGCAGTTCCATCTGGATCGGCGCGGACCTCGATCCCCTCTGGCGATCACCCGCCTGCCGGGCGGTCCCGGGTCGGCGTGAGGCGGGCTACCGCTCGGGCGCACCGGTCGGCTCGATCAGCCCCAGCTCGCGCGCACGCTGGACCGCCTCGCTGCGGCCGGCGACCCCGAGCTTCCGGTAGATGGCGACGGAGTGCGACTTCACGGTGTTGCGCGACACGTAGAGCTCGGCGCCGATCTCGACCAGCGACCGGTGGGTCGGCAGGTGCTGCAGCACCCGCAGCTCGGCTGCGGTGAGCTGTTCGACCTGCGGGGCGCGCCGCGCCTCGTCCACCCGCTCCTCGAGCTCGGCCTGGAGCCGGGCCCACCCGAGCGCATCGGGCTCCTGCTCGAGCCGACGGCCCGCGTCGCGCAGGAGCGACGCGGCCAGCGCCAGGTCGCCGCGCACGAGCGCCGACTCGGCCAGCACCTGTCGCGCCTGGATCGCCGCACGCGGAGCGACCTCGTCACACAGCTCGAGGATGCCCTCGGCATCCTTCGCGTGCGCCAGCGAGCCGTCCAGATCGCCGACGGTCGCGGCGATGAGGCTCGCCACGCAGTGGAACATGCCGACGATCGTGTAGGTCCACAGTCCGTGCTCGGCGGCCTCGTCGACCGCCTGGCGCGACAGCTGCTCGGCCCGTCGCACGTCGCCGGCGTGCAGGTGGGCCAGCGCGAGCTGCGACAGCGCGACCAGGTGGACCGAGGGTTGGCCGCGCGTGTCCAGCTCGGCGGCGTGGAACGCCTCGACCGGCTCCTCGAGGCCCGCGGCGACGCGGGCGATCGCACGCTGCGACCGCGCCAGGCGCCACCACGGACTGGCGGACGGGCCGGCGTCGAGCAGCATCGACGCGCAGCGGGCCGTCCCCTCGACCCCGTCCAGCGCGGCGATCATCTCCAGGGCGGCGACCGCCAGCTCGAACGTCGCCGAGCCGTCCGGCAACGGACCCTCGACCTGCAGCTTGCGGGCGGCCCCGAGGTGGTGCTCGACCGTCGCCCGATCGCCGGCCGACACCGCTGCCCATCCAGCGGCGAGCGCCAGCAGACCGTTGGTCGCCACGACGTCGCCCGGGAACGAGTCGATCCAGCGCCGCAGCGTCGTCACCTCGCCGCGCAGCATCACCTTCGAGTGGTGGGCGTACACGATCCGCGCCGCGAGCTCGTGGTCCCCGGCGCTCAGCGCCTGGCGCACCGCTGCGTCGGCCTGTCCGTGGTCGGCCTCCCAGCGCGCGGCGTTGCGCCGCAGCACCGGCTCGCGCCCCGGATCGACGCGACGCAGCTCCATCACGAGCAGGTCGGCGAACAGCTGGTGCAGTCGGTAGGTGTCCGGCGCGTCGATCACCGGCGAGAGGAAGACGTTGCCGGACGCGACCAGCGCCGCCAACCGCGTCGCGCCGCCGGAACCTCCGGTCGTGGCATCGCAGAGCGGGCCGCTCGGCCGCTCCAGGACCGAGATCTCGGTCAGGAAGCGCCGATCGTCCGGGGCGAGGCGGTCCAGCACGACCTGCTGCAGGTACTCGACGACGCGGTGGTCCGACGTCAGCAGGCCACCCATCACCACCGGCGGATCGGGGTGGTCGCGCAGGGCGAGGATGCCCAGGTGCACGCCGGCCGGCCACCCCTCGGTGACGCGCAGGAGCTCGTCGACCATCGTCGGAGACAGCGCCGGTGCGGCGACGTCCACGAGGGAACGGGCCTCGGCCGGCTCGAAGGCGAGGTCGTCCTGGCCCAGCTCGAGGACCCGACCGGCCAGTCGGCGGCGGGCCAGCTCCAGCCCACCCGGTCCCCGCCCCGCGAGCACAACCCTGGAGCCGTCCGGAACGAGGTCCAGGACGTGGTCCAGCAGTCGGGCCGACGCGTCGACGACCAGGTGGACGTCGTCGACCACCAGCAGGAACGGCTCGACCTCGCCGTCGAGCGCAGTGGCGAGGCGTGGGACGACAGCCCGCCACAGCTGCGGTTCCGCGACCGACAGCGCCGCCTCGACCTCTGCGACGTCGACCCCGCCGAGCGCCAGGGCGCGCACCAGGTGCCGGACCAGCACGACGGGATCGGCGTCGCTCGGATCCAGGGTGATCCACGCGGCGGCTCGGTGGTCTCGCTGGGCGAGCTGGCTCAGCGTGGTCGACTTGCCGTAGCCCGCCGCGGCGACGAGCACCACGACCGCGGCGTCCGCTGCTGTGATGCGATCGAGCACAACCGCGCGGTCGATCTGCTCGGGCCGGGGGCGGTGGGGCCGCAGGCGTTGCGGCACCACGCCCCACCGGTCCGTCGACCCTGCGACCTGCTCGGCCAGCGTCACCACCGACCTCCGGACTCGTCCGCCATGACGAGTGGTCAGTGTAGGCAGCGGCGACCGGCGCTCCTGCCGCGGCGTTGCCGCCCGGCAGCCGGGAGCTCGGTGGTGGATGTCGCCGGCCTCCTCGAGCGACGGATCGCCGGGCTCAGCCGTGCAGGTGGGCCTGGATCTCGGCCTCGTCCTCGGCGCTGAGCGAGGTCTTGATGACGTGGCCGCCGAACTGGCCGAGGCCGTCGAGCGCCTTGTCGGTGGTCATCTGCTCCACGATCATGAACAGCGCCGACGTGCCGGGCTGCATGGCCGCACGGACCTGCTGCTGGAAGTCCTTGCTGATCGAGTCCTTGGCGAGCTTGCCGCCGAGCGCACCGAATGCCGCTCCGAGCGCCATGCCGAAGATCGGCACGAAGAAGAGGACGCCGAAGAGGAGCCCCCAGAACATGCCCCAGGTCGCGCCCGCGCCGACCTCGTGCTGGTTGGTGATGGTGCGGAACTTGCCGTCCTCGCCGCGCACGACCGCTGCGATCGCGTCGGGCTGGATGATGAGGTCGCCGGCGAGGCGGGTGGCCTCGTCCATGGCGGAGAGCGCGGTGGTGGTGTCGTCGTAGCCGATGGCGATCAGGTCGGGCACGGGTGCTCCTCGGGTGGTGGGTTCCCGGAGATCGTCGTCGCCGGCCCGAACGCGCGACATCACCCGTTCCGGATGATCGCCGGGCGCCGGCCCGTGATGTGCGTCCGACGACGGGTCGGCGCCGCGGCGTACGGTTCGGCATGGCAACGACCACCACGCCCGAGGAGTCCACCGGCCGTTCGCTCCCGATCTGGGGCTTCCTCGTGATCGTCGTCGTCTACCTGGCGATCATCCAGGGCGTCGGGCTCGGGGTGCAGAGCTGGGCCGACCTGACCGACGACAAGATGCTCTCGGTGCGCGACGTCCTCACCAGCATGTGGGTGCCGCTGGGGCTCGCCCTCGGGTTCACCTACGGCGTCGTGACGGCGCTCGGGTGGTGGCGCCCCGTGCTGCGCGACGACCGACCGGTGCAGCGCTGGCTCTGGTTCCTGCCCGTGCTGTTCATCGCCGCGATCCTGGTGACGACGTCGTACTCGAACCTGGCGGACCGGGGTCTCGGCTTCACCATCGCACTGCTGATCGCCTGCCAGTTCGTCGGCTGGGGTGAAGAGGGCATGTTCCGTGGACTCGGCGTGGTGACCCTGCGCCGACACCAGCTGACCGAGGGCCAGGTCGCGCTGTGGTCCAGCGTCATCTTCGGGGCGGTGCACCTGACGAACGTGATCGGCCGGGGCATCTCGGCCCTCCCCCAGGCGATCATCGTCAGCCTGGCCGGCTACTTCTTCTACCTGATCCGCCGCGTGTCGCGGGGCAACGTCCTCAACTCGGTGCTCCACGGCCTGTTCGACTTCTCGATCCTGTCCGCCACCGCCATCGAGCTGGACCCTGAGGGCAGCGTGGCGACCCTGGCGGCGGTCCTCGTCTACGTGATCGCCGGCATCGTCCTGCTGGTGCGGCGCCACCACATCGAGCTCCCGGCGGGAGCTGCGACCGAGGCACCGAGGGCGACCTGATCCCGGTCGTCCGACACGGCACCGCACGCTCGGACGCTTGGCGGTCCTCCCGCGCGGGTACCGGTCCGCCATGAGCACCGAGGTGATCGATCGCCAGGACCAGCACCGCTACGAACTGCTCGAGGACGGCAAGGTCGTCGGCTACGCGGACTACCGACCGCTGTCCCCGGACGGGTCGGTGCTCGAGTTCCCCCACACCGTGATCGACCCGAGCCAACGCGGCCGCGGTCTCGGTGAGGTCCTCGTCGAGGGGGCGATGGCCGACGTGCGGCGTCGGGGTGCGAAGGTCCGCCCGACGTGCTGGTTCGTGGCCGACTGGCTCACCGCCCACCCGGACCAGCAGGACCTGCTGGCCTGACCTGCCGGCCGCGGACCGCAGCGCCGGAGATCGCCCGGTCGTCGGTCGGCGGCCCGGAGCCGCCGAGGACGGATCAGGACGCGAGTCCGTCGCGCGCGCGGCGAGCGCCGGCGACGAGCTCGGCGAGCGATGCCTCCACCTCGGCCCAGCCCCGCGTCTTCAGCCCGCAGTCGGGGTTGACCCACAGGCGCTCCGCACCGAGCGCCCGGATCGCCGCGTGGAGCAGGCGGTCGACCTCGTCCCGGTCGGGCACGCGCGGCGAGTGGATGTCCCAGACGCCCGGACCGACTTCGTTCGGGTACGAGACCGAGCGCAGCTCCTCGAGGAGCTCCATGCCCGAGCGCGAGGCCTCCATCGAGATGACGTCGGCGTCCAGCGAGACGATCGCGTCCATGATCTCGCCGAACTCGGCGTAGCACATGTGGGTGTGGATCTGGGTCTCGTCCCCGACACCCCCGGCGGCCAGCCGGAACGCCTCGGTCGCCCAGTCCAGGAACGCCTTCCGGTCGACCCGCCGCAGCGGCAGTCCCTCCCGCCGCGCCGGCTCGTCGATCTGGACGATGGCGATGCCGGCGGCCTCGAGGTCGACGACCTCGTCCCGGATCGCCAGCGCGACCTGCCGCGCCGTGTCGGCCTCGGGCTGGTCGTCGCGCACGAACGACCACTGCAGGATCGTCACCGGGCCCGTGAGCATGCCCTTCATCGGCCGATCGGTGAGGCCGGCGGCGAACGTCGTCCACCGCAGCGTCATCGGCTCGGGACGGGCGACGTCGCCGAAGAGCACCGGCGGCTTCACGCAGCGCGAGCCGTAGCTCTGCACCCACCCGAACCGGGTGGTGCCGAAGCCGGCGAGCTGCTGGCCGAAGTACTCGACCATGTCGGTGCGCTCGAACTCGCCGTGCACCAGCACGTCGATGCCGAGCTCCTCCTGACGCCGGATGCACGCCTCGGTCGCGGCCTCGAGCCCGGCGAGGTAGGTGGACTCGTCGACGTCGCCCGCGCGGTGACCGGCGCGCAGCGCGCGCAGGTCGCTGGTCTGCGGGAACGATCCGATCGTCGTGGTGGGCAGCACCGGCAACCCGAGCCGGGCCCGCTGCTCCACGGAGCGCTGGGCGTAGGGCGAGCGGCGACGGGTGTCGGCCTCGCTGACCGCTGCGGCGCGGGCGCGGAC
>JAFAFZ010000249.1 GCA_023423215.1 Actinomycetes bacterium | reverse complement strand
GTCCTCGAGCCCGTCGAGCGCACTCGATCCGTCACCGGCCACCAGGCTCGAGTCGTCCATCGCCTCGACGCGGACCTCTCGCTGCTGGCTCGGCACGAGCACCGCGATCGCGAGGAAGACCGCGGTGAAGCCGATCAGCGGTCCGTAGCCGCGGAACCACCGGTCCCGCATCGGTGAGGTCATGGGATCCTCCTGCTGGATCGGCGCGACAGGAACCGCTCGCCGAGGGTGAGGCCGACGGCACCCACCAGCGCGACCAGCCCGACCGCGACGGCGGCCCTGCCCGCGTCGGAGTCCTCGAAGCGCGAGCTGGACGCGGACGGGAGCACCGAGAGGGCCTCCTCGTCGACGCCGTCGTCCTCGACGTCCTCGGTGACCGCGACGTCCTCGAGCAGCTCGTCGGCGCCCAGGTCGGACAACCCGCTCGTGCCCGAGGTGCCGCGGGTGCCCGCGGTGCCGGGGGAGGAGCTGCCGGGGGTGAACTCGTCGTACTCGGGCGTGGCGGCGGCGAGGACCGTCGCCGGCGGCCCGCCGGGCGCCAGCGGCGCGGGAGGCCGGGGTGCGGGGAAGTCGGTGTCGTCGGTGCTGACGTCCACGCCGCCCGCCTCGATCTCGACCGAGCCCGAGCCGGCGAGGATGCCGAGGAGGACGTCGAGCAGCAGGATCTGCGTCTCGTTCTTGCAGTCCTCGTCGAGGGCCTGCTGGATGAGCGAGTCCTTCAGTGGCTGGATGTCGGCGAGGAACGGGGCGATGACCTGCGCACCCCACGGCGGGTCGACGATGCGGAACGCCATCGGCGAGACCGTCACGCGACCCTCGGGCGAGATCTTGACCGTCGGCAGGTCGAGCTGCACCCCGAGCGGCGCGAGCAGCTCCTCGAGGCCCCGCTCGAACTCGGCCAGGTCCGCCATGGCGCTGTCCGCGGGTCGGGGGAAGCCGAGCACCGTCGCGGAGCTGAAGCTGAAGCGTCCGGCCGCGGCGTTCACCCGGCCCGAGCGGGTGACCGCCTCCCACTTCGGGTCGTGGAAGGTGAAGAGCCCGCCGAACACGCGCAGCTCGTCCGCGGTCACGACGGCCTCGGCCGAGCGCACGTCGTCGACGAGGCTCGTGGTGACCTGCGTCCGCCCGTCGGACAGGGCGACGAGGAAGGCGTCCGCGTCGGCCGACTCGGTGGTGGCGACCGCCGTCGGACCCGGCACGGCGGTGGCGTCCTGGAAGCCGGCCGAGGGACCGGGGCCCTCGGTGCCCATGCCGGGCATGAAGGCCTCGGCGCGGCGCGACGCGTCCGCCCCTGCCTCGGAGGAGTCCGCACGGGTGATCGCCGGGAACGTGGCCGGGTTGAGCACGGGCGGCGATCCGTCGCACTGCTCACCGCCCAGGAGGACCGGCAGCACGCCCAGGTCCAGCGCCCGGGCCTCGGCGGTCCCGGTGATGTCGGCGTAGGACGAGAGCGAGCGGCCGTAGGTGAGGCCGATGTTGGCGTTGCCCTGCTTGATGTTGAGCTCGAACGTGTCGGCCGATGCCCGGGCCTCGCCGTTGGGGAAGTCCGTCGGGTCGTAGGGCACGGTGGTCGTGGTCGACCCGGGTGGCTCCGTGGTCGCCACGGCCGTGGTCGAGGTGGTGGACGCGTCCGGCGGTCCGTCCTGCGCGCCGGCGGTCGTGGCGAACCCGCCGCTGGCGACGAGCGCCGCGCCGACCAGGCCCACGGCCGCTCGCAGCCGGTGCGGTGCGCGGTCGTGACGACGACGCTCCGCCCTTGTCCCGTCGGCACGATGCGCCACGAGTCCCCCCAAGAATGCCGAAAGGCCAGCCGTTCGATTCCCGCAGGGACGTCTGGAGGGCAGGCCGACAGACCCCCCGGTGATCGACCCGCCCTCTGGACGTCCCGAACTGAGACAGTAGCCACTGTCGAGGTCGTGTGCATGACGGACGTCACAGACGTCCCGCGCAACGAGCGGGACGGCGCCGATCCGGGCCTCCGCCATCGACCATCGGGCTGGGCGAGTGAAGTTCAATGGAGGGGTTGCTGGGCCGAGGAGGCGTGTTCCGTGCTGTTCCCGACGATGACGTTCGCGTTGTTCTTCGTCGTCGTCCTCGGTGTCAGCTGGAAGCTCAACGACCGCCCGCTCGAGTGGAAGTGGTTCGTCCTCGTGGCGAGCTACGTGTTCTACGGCTGGGCCGACTGGCGGTTCTGCTTCCTGCTCGCCGGGTCCACCGTCGGCAACTGGGCCTTCGCCCGCGTCGTCGCGCGCACACGTGACGACCGGGTCCGCAAGCGCTGGATGCTCGGCGCGGTGGGCCTGAACCTGCTCGTCCTCGGCTTCTTCAAGTACTACGGCTTCTTCGTGGACTCGGTGCTCGGCCTGCTCGAGCCCCTCGGCCTGGCCGCGACGCCGCTGCTCATCAAGGTCGCGCTGCCGGTCGGCATCTCGTTCTTCACGTTCTGCGCGATCAGCTACGTGATCGACGTCTTCCGCCGCGACCAGGAGCCGGTCGAGCTCCTCGACTTCGCGGTGTACCTGTCGTTCTTCCCGCACCTGGTCGCCGGGCCGATCGTGCGCGTGTCGGAGTTCGTGCCGCAGCTGCAGCACCGGCCCAACGGGCGCACCATCGACGCGACCCGTGCGGTGCGCCTGATCTGCCGCGGCCTGTTCAAGAAGGTCGTGATCGCGAACTACCTGGCGACCGCCATCGTCGACCCCGTCTTCGTCGCGCCCGGCCAGCACACGAACTGGGAGCTGCTCGTCGGCGCCTGGGCGTACGCCGTGCAGATCTACGCGGACTTCTCGGGCTACACGGACATCGCCATCGGCATCGCGCTGCTGATGGGCGTGCGCTTCCCCGACAACTTCGACCAGCCGTACTCGTCGCGCACGATCCAGGAGTTCTGGCGCCGCTGGCACATGACCCTGTCGCGCTGGCTGCGGGACTACCTCTACATCCCGCTCGGCGGCAACCGCGGCGGCCCACGCGCCGAGTACCGCAACCTGTTCCTCACGATGCTGCTCGGCGGCCTCTGGCACGGTGCGAGCTGGACCTTCGTGATCTGGGGCGCCTACCACGGCGCGGGTCTGGCGGTGGAGCGGCGACGGGCGATGCGTGAGACGGCGCCCGCGTACGTCGACCTCGGCGCCATCGAGTCGGTGCCGCCGGAGCACCGCAGCGACGCGCCTCGCCGCGGCGGATGGGCGGAGCGCATGGGTCTGGCCCCGCGCGGCGCGTCGGACCCGGGCGCCCCGGATCGCGCTGCCCCCGACCCCCGGGCGGGGTCGCTCGAGCAGGAACCGATCCCGTAC
>JAFAFZ010000239.1 GCA_023423215.1 Actinomycetes bacterium | reverse complement strand
GACGGGTCGAGGGTCCAGGGCGGCGGTCACCCGCCCAGTCTGCCGTCGCCTCGGCCGTTTCGGTCGCCCGCTCAGGCGGCGTCGGCCACGCACCCGGCCAGCGCTGCGGTCTCGTACGCCGGGCCGGTCACCTCGTCCAAGGTCCGGTACGCCTCGATCCACCCGATCTCGTTGTGCACCCGCTGCGCGACGCACCACGCCGTCTCCGGGTCGACCGCCGCGTGGTCCGCTCCCACGCCGTCCTCCAGCATCCTGAACGCGGCGACGAGGGAGGCCAGGAACGGCTCGACGTCGGTCTCGTCGGCGCTCGGCGAGGTGTGACCCGGGACGGCACAGGCTTCCAGCGAGACCTCCTCTGCCGTCGCAGCGCTCGTGGCGTGCGGCAGCGCCGACGCCAGCTGCAGTGCGAGACGTCGAGCGGCCGCACCGTCCGTGGTGGTGATCACCGAGGCGATGCAGTGCCGGCCCTCCGCGGAGCGGTACGACGCGGTCGCTTCGCCCCGCCAGCCCAGGACGGCGGTCTGGTCGCTCGCCGGGTCCTGCGCCAGCACCTCGAGCCACCCGAACATCCCGAGCCGGTCCCGACGCTCGACCTCGGCGCCGTCCGGCAGCGCAGGTTCGTCGACCGGCACGGGTGTCCACTCGAGCGGCAGTCGCGGGTCGAGCACGGCGGCGCTCGTCGCGACCTGGCTCCTCGCCGTCGTCCAGCCCTCACCCGGCTCGAGCTGACCGAACTCGAACCGGGCGCGTCGTGAGCCCAGCTCGTACCCGAGCGCGTCCAGGCCCCACGCCCGCTCCGCCGGCGGGGTCGCCGTGGGCCGCTCGTCGGGATGCGAGTCCCTCCACTGCCGCTCCAGTGCGGTCGCCACACCCTCGTTCACCATCCACATGGCGACGCCCTGGTCCGAGGACCTGATCTCGTCCTCGTCGATCGGGTCCTCCTGGGCGGTGACCGCATGGGTGAGCTCGTGGACGAGCACGTCCGCCTGCACGCTCCTGTCCGGCGCTCGCACGAGGACGATCTCGTGGCGATCCCGGTCGAAGAAGGCCGGCGCCGACGAGGCAGGTCGCGACCCTCGCTCCCTCGCGAGTCCGAGGGCCGTCCGTGAGTGCGGGTCGTCCAGGATCCGCCGATCGGGCGGCGGCGCGGCACCCTCCGCTGCGTCCCGGCTGCGGATCTGGGTGGGCGTAGCGCTCCACACCGTCGGAACCTCGTCGAGCTGCACGCCGGCGGCGGCCTCGACGAACTCGACCGCCGCCGGCAACGACCCGTGCTCGATGCGAGCCGGACCGGCCGGCTCGGCGTCCGCTCCACAACCCGTCGCGACGAGGGCGAGCAGCGCCATGGCACCGATCGTCGAACGAGCCCTCCGCCGCGGCGGCACCAGCTCGACGTGTCGCTGTGGCCCGGATGTGGCCGTCGCGGACGCGTCAGGCCGACCGCCACGCACATGAGGTCGAGCGGCCGGAGCGGTCACGCCCTCGGCACACCGGCGATCAGCTCGGCGACCCAGTCGGCGTGGGTGACCGGCGGCAGGTGGCCCGTGGCGATGCGCACCACCGTCGGCGTGCCGGGCAGGTGCTGCACCATCGCCTCCTGCGCCTCGGTCCGCACGGGGCGGTCGCGCTCGGTCAGCACGTACGTGACCGGCACATCGCCGGCGACGGACCAGTGCACCGGCTGGAAGTAGTGGTGCACCGTGTCGGGCACGCACTGCTCGGGCCGCACCATGAACGCGAGGGCGTCGTCGTCGAGCGGGTCGCCGCCGTACGCGGTCCGGAAGGGCTCGGGGTCCTCGGGTGCACCCGGCAGCGTGATCGACTCGCCGGTCGTCGCCGCGTGCTCGACCGCGAAGCGCAGGCCCTCGGCGTGGCTCGGTCGCATGCAGTCCAGGCCGTTGCCGCCCTCGGGCGGCACCAGCGCGGCGATCAGGACGACGTGGGCGACACGACCGCCGAGTGCGTCGACCACGCCGGGCACGAGCAGTCCGCCGGAGGAGTGCGCGACGAGCACGATCGGATCGGGCAGCGCAGCCTCGTCGATCTGCTCGACGACCGACGTCACCTCGTCCGCCACGGTCAGCGTCGCCAGGTCGCCGGGACGACCGTTGCGGCCCGGCAGGTCGACCGCGAGCGCCGGCTCGTCGAGCAGGGGGACCACCCGATCCCAGAACCTGCCGGTGGAACCGCCTCCGTGGATCAGCACGACGCCCATGGCGGCGCAATGTAGTCAGCGGACCGTCGCGCGGACCTCACCGGGGATCTCACCCGAACCAGGTCATTTCCACGGCCCCGCCGGTGGGCCATGATGCTGCAGTGACCGACGACACCGACGCCGCACCGGAGCGCAGCGACGCCGAGTGGGGCGTCGACGCGGCCCTCGGTGCGGCCACGCGTGCCGCTCGCACCGCCGGCGAGGTCGAGAACGTCGTCGGCTCGAGCACGCCCGCCCGGCTGGCCGCCGCGGTCGCCAAGCGCCTGACCGTGCCGCTCGCCAAGGAGGGCCACGAGGTGCGCGAGCGCCTCGAGCAGGACGCCGGTCCGGTGGCCCGCAAGGCCATCCAGCGGGTGACGCCGGGCGTCGTCGAGGCCGTCGACCTGAACGAGCTGCTCGCCGGCATCGACCTGGACGCCGTGCTGGACCGCATCGACATCGATCGCCTGGTCAGCCGCGTCGACGTCGGGTCGATCGTCGCGAAGGTCGATGTCGACGAGCTCGTGCAGCGCGTCGACGTGGACAAGATCGTCGCCCGGGTCGACGTCGCCGCCGTCGTCGAGCGCGTGGACGTCGACGCGCTGATCCAGGACGTGGACCTGGACTCGCTCCTCCAGCGCGTCGACCTCGGTGCGCTGCTGGAGCGCATCGACCTGAACGCGCTGCTCGAGCAGGTCGACCTGAACCGGCTGCTGGAGCACGTCGACCTGGACGTCCTGCTGCGGAACGTCGACCTGGACGCCTTGCTCCAGAAGGTCGACCTGGACGCGCTGCTGGCACGCATCGACATGAACTCGCTCGTCAGCCGCCTCGACATCGACTCGCTCGTGCGCAACACCGAGCTGGGCAGCCTGATCGCCCAGTCGACCAGCGGCGTCGCCTCCGAAGCGCTGGACATGGTGCGCAGCCAGGGCGTGGGGTTGGACAACTTCCTGGTCCGCTGGACCAACCGGGCGCTGCGACGCGACCCGGCCGAGCTGCCGGCCGGTCCGCCGCTGCTGGTCGGCGACGCGCCGCTCGCGCTGCCGGCGGGGGAGCGTGCGTCGTGACGCTCGCTCCCGAGCACGACCTGGCCGTCACCCAGCAGGGCCACTACGCCGGCGCGGTCACTCGGCTGGTCGCGTTCCTGGTGGACCAGACCGTGGCGACGGCGCTGTTCTCGTTCGCCACCGCGGCGCTCACCTTCGTCGTCGCGCTCGTCACCGGCGACCAGATCACCTTCGAGTACCCGCCGCTGCTGCTCGCCGTGTCCTTCGCCGTGTGGCTCTTCCTCTACTACGCGTACCCGTGGGCGACGAGCGGCAAGACGTTCGGCATGGCGCTGCTCGGCCTGCGCGTCGTGCAGCGCGACGGCGCGCCCGCCGGGGTGAAGGCCGCGGTCCTGCGCACCCTGGCCTTCCCGCTCAGCTTCCTGCTGCTCGGTCTCGGGTTCGTCGGCATCGTCACGAACCGCGAGCACCGGGCGCTGCACGACCGCATCGCCGGCACCGTGGTCGTGTACGACTGGGACGCACGCGCCGCTCGGCTGCGCTTCCTGGCTCGCCACCAGGAGCGCGGGGTCAACGCGCCGAGCACGGCGCTGGAGGCGTCGGCGACCGATCCGGCCGCCTGATCAGGGCCGTTCGGACCAGGCGGGCGCTGACGCGCTCCACAGACGCAGCCGCAGCCGTCGCCCACGACTGGCACGTGTCTCAGCGCCGTCCGCGGCGTGGGTGATTGCCCCATTGCGGGGGTACCGGGTCCTCCACACCATGGCGCTCGTGGATCCGACCGACATCATCGACCTGTTCCGGCGGGACATCGACGCGGGCGGGTTCAACGTGGCGGCGCTCGTCGCGGACGACTCCGGCTGCGACTGGGCGTACTCGATCGGCCTGCACCGCTGCCACGACCACCCCGAGCTGCTCATCGTCGGCCTCGACGCGCCCATCGCCGGCGCGGTGGTCGAGGTGCTGGGCAAGGAGATCGCCGAGGGGCGGACCCTGGTCGAGGGCGCGCCGGTCCGCCTCCAGGGCGGGCTCGAGCTGCACGTGCGTGCGGTGGACGACCTCTGGCTCGAGCGGGGCGAGTGGTTCGACCTGGGTCGAGAGGTCATGTCGCACTGGGGCGAGCGCTGGCCTCGCACGCTGCAGCTGGTGTGGTCCGACGCGAGCGGCGCGTTCCCCCAGCGTCCCGGCGACCCCGAGTGGACCCTGCGCCAGCCGCTGCTCGCCGCCAGCTGAGCACTGCCGGCCGACCACGCCGGAGCGTGCGGAGCGCCGCCCGTCACCGCCCGGTGGGCCCTCGGAGGCTCTGGTACAATCGCACGTCCCCCGGTCACACGTCGTGCGCCGGGACGGGTCGTCCGGCGACCCGAGGTCGAGCCCGTTGTGAGGAACCTGCTGTGGCGTTTGATGTCGGCGATCGAGTTGTCTACCCGCACCACGGAGCTGCGGTGATCGTCAAGCGTGAGAAGCGCAAGTTCGACGGCACGACGACCGAGTACCTGGTGCTGCAGATGGCCCACGGCGAGCTGACCCTCTCGGTCCCGGTGGACAAGGCGGACGACGTCGGGATGCGCCCGCCGATCGGCTCGGAGGAGGTCGAGGACCTGTTCGAGCTGCTCGGGAAGAAGGACATCCGCGAGCCCGCGAACTGGAGCCGGCGCTTCAAGAACCACCAGGAGAAGCTGAAGTCCGGCGACGTCTACAAGGTCGCCGAGGTCGTGCGGAACCTGGCCCTGCGCGACCAGTCCAAGGGGCTGTCCGCGGGTGAGAAGTCGATGTTCGTGAAGGCTCGCAGCGTGCTCGTCTCGGAGCTCAGCTTCGCCCTGGACGTCAGCGAGGACGAGGCGCTGTCCCGCGTCGAGGCCCAGCTCTCCTGAGCCGGCCGTCCGAGCCGGAGCCTCCTCCCGACCGCCCCGAACACTGATGGGTGCCGCCCGGGTCCTGCAGGTGCTGCCGGACACCGACGACACGACGACCAACCTCGCCGGCCTGGACCTGCACGCGCTGCTGGCCGGGGCCGGGGTCGAGGTGCGCACGCTGGCGCTCTCGCCCGGGCGCATCGGCGCGCTCGCCGAGGCCGTGCCCGTCATGGCGCCCGGTCGTCGCTCGCTCGCCGCGCACACCCAGCTGCGTTCCGAGCAGCGTTGGGCCGACGTCGTGCTGCTGCAGGGCGCACACGTGGCCGGGGTGGCCGCGTGGGCCGGGGGTGACGCGGTCCCCGTGCTGGTGCTCTCCGA
>JAFAFZ010000186.1 GCA_023423215.1 Actinomycetes bacterium | reverse complement strand
GTCCTGGCCGAGCTCGCCACGCACGGCGCCGTCCCGGTCGCCGTCGCCACCGGATCGGGGGCCGTCGTGGATCCCGGCGGGTTGGACACCGACGCGCTGCTCGCCGCCTGGGCCGAGCACGGCGACGGCCTGCCGGGCGCCCTGGGCTCCGAGCTGCCCGCCACCGCGGCGCTCACCGCCGGGTGCGACGTCCTGCTCTGCGGCTCCAAGCTCGGCGTCGTGGACCACGAGGCCGCCGCCACCCTGTCGACCAGCCTGCTGGTCCCGGTCGGCCCCGCCCCGATCACGGCGAAGGGCCTGGCGGTCGCGACCCGCAGCGGGACGACCGTGCTGGCCGACTTCCTGACGACCTGCGGGCCGTTGCTGGCGGACCACCCCGGCGACGCGGCGGACGAGGCCTCGCTGCGCGCCGCGGTCGAGGAGCGGGTGCGAGAGGTCGTCGACGCGGTGCGCGACCACCCCGAGGGCCCGCTGCTCGGCGCCTGCTACCGGGCCGAGGACTTCCTGCGCACCTGGCAGGAGCGCCTGCCGTTCGGGCGCCCGCTCGCATGAGCGACTCCCCCACGGGACCCCGCTTCGACCTGCAGGGCTGGCCCGAGCCGACCCCCAGCACCTCGTTCCCGCTGCCGCCGCAGCCCGACGGCGTGGCCTGGCCGACCGAGGAGTGGGAGGTCGGCGAGCAGCTGACCGGCGACCCGGAAAGGCTCGCGTCGCTGCTGGACGAGCCGTTCCGCACCGGCACCACCGACGAGCTCGGCGAGTCGCTCGCGTTCGTGGCGGTGCAGGGCGGGCGCATCATCGCCGAGCGCTACGCACCCACGGTCACCCCTGCCACGACGCTGCTCTCGTGGTCGATGGCGAAGAGCATCACCCAGGCCGCCGCCGGCATCCTGGTCCGTGACGGTCTGCTCGACCCGTCACAGCCGGTCCCGGCCCCGGAGTGGCGCGACGAGGGCGATCCACGAGCGGCCATCACGCTGGACGACCTGCTGGCCATGCGCTCCGGTCTGCACTTCACCGAGGACTACGTCGACGCCGGCGTGTCCAACTGCCTCGAGATGCTCTTCGGCGAGGGCGCCCACGACGTCGCCGGCTACGCCGCCGCGCAGCCGCTCGAGCACCCCATCGGCGACGTCTTCAACTACTCGAGCGGCACGACGAACATCGTCGTGCGGCACCTCGCGACGCTGCTCGTGCAGCGCGACGGCGGCGATCCGGACGATCCGACGACCCGCCGGGAAGCCATCGAGCGGCTGGTGCAGGACCGGCTGCTGCGGCCGATCGGCGTGCGCTCCGCCGAGCTGCGCTACGACGAGGCCGGCAACGTTCGTCGGCTCGTCCTACCTGTACGCCACCGCCCGCGACTTCGCCCGGTTCGGGCTGCTGTACCTGCGCGACGGCGTCTGGGACGGCTCCCGGCTGCTGCCCGAGGGGTGGGTGGACTCGGCGCGCACGATCCGCTCGGTCGACCCCGAGGACGGCTGGTTCTACGGGCACCACTGGTGGGTGCGGGGCGACCGCCACGGCACGTTCTGGGCCAACGGCTACGAGAAGCAGCTGATCGTGTGCGTGCCCGCGCTCGACCTGGTGGTCGTGCGGCTCGGGAAGACGCTGGCGCACCAGGCCGAGGCGTTCCAGTGCTTCTGGCACGGCGTCCTCGACGCCGTCGCCGGCTGAACGACCGCCAGGCCGTCCGCCGCCGCTCGCCACCGAACTCGGAACGATCCGTTCGCCGAACGGTCGATCCGTTCCGAGGAACCCGCCGCCGCCTGCGAACTCGGAACGATCCGTTCGCCGAACGGTCGATCCGTTCCGAGGAACCCGCCGCCGCCACCGAACTCGGAACGATCGGTTCGCAGAACGGTCGATCCGTTCCGAGAACCTCGGGCATGGGCGGGTCCGGCGGGCTCGATCGCTGTGACGGGCGCCACCGAACCACTTGACCGACCGGTCAAGTGAGGTGAGACTCCCGTCATGGACTGGCCCCTGCGCTGCGGCGTCTTCATGGCACCGTTCCACCCGAACGGGCAGAACCCGACCCTTGCGCTCGAGCGCGACCTGCAGCTCGTCGAGCACCTCGACCGCATCGGGTTTCACGAGGCCTGGATCGGCGAGCACCACTCGGGCGGCTTCGAGATCATCGCCTCGCCCGAGATCTTCATCGCCGCCGCAGCCGAGCGCACGAAGCACATCGACCTGGGCACCGGCGTGGTGTCGCTCCCCTACCACCACCCCCTGATGACCGCGCAGCGGATCGTGCAGCTCGACCACATGACGCGGGGACGCGTGAAGTTCGGCGTCGGACCCGGCGCGCTGCCCTCGGACGCCTTCATGCTCGGCATCGACCCGGCGGACCAGCGAGCCCGCATGGAGGAGTCGCTCGAGGTCATCCTGCGGCTGCTGCGCTCGGACGAGCCGGTCACCCACGAGTCGGAGTGGTTCACCCTGCGCGACGCCCGCCTCCACCTCCGGCCCTACACCCACCCGCATCCCGAGGTCGCCGTCGCCGCGATGATCTCGCCGTCGGGTCCCCGGGCCGCCGGGCGGTTCGGCTGCTCGCTCCTGTCGATCGGCGCCACGCAGCGCGCGGGCATCGACCTGCTCGGCAGCGCGTGGCAGGTGATGGAGGAGCGCAGCGAGCAGTTCGGACACGTCGCCGACCGTCGCCAGTGGCGGCTCGTGACGATGATGCACCTGGCCGAGACGCGCGAGCAGGCCGTGCGCGACGTGGAGTACGGCCTGGCGGAGTACGCCCGCTACTTCCGAGAGGTCGCCGCGCTGCCGATCTTCCCCGACGTGCCCGTCGAGCAGCTCGTCGAGCAGCTGCTGACCTCGGGCGCCGCGGTCATCGGCACCCCCGACGACGCCGTCGAGCTCGTGCAGCACCTGATCGACGAGTCGAACGGCGGCTTCGGCACGCTGCTGCTGCAGGCCCACGAGTGGGCGAACCCCGAGGCGACCCGGCGCAGCTACGAGCTGTTCGCCCAGCACGTGCTCCCCCACTTCGACCCGCACGTGGCGTCGACGACCGCCTCGATGGACTGGGTCATGTCGAACCGACCGGAGCAGCTCGGTGCGGCGATGAAGGCGATCGGCGCGGCGATCCAGCAGCACGCGGACGAGAAGGCGGCCACCCCGGTGGCGGCGGACTAGCCTCGGGCCCCACAACCGAAGCTGGATCCCCACCGGGAGAGTCCCGTCGCCACCCGCGGCGGGCGCCGAAGGAGCAACCGCCCCGGAATCTCTCAGGCCCACGTACCGGTCGGGACAGGCAACTCTGGAAAGCAGCGGCCCCGGGCCGCTCACCGACGGGGAAAGCCGCACGACACGGTGAAGCTCTCAGGTACGGCGACAGAGGGGGCGTCCGCCCACCTCACGCGACCAGGAGCCCCGTTGCCCTCCAGCCCCGCCCACGACCCCTCCACCGCCGGCTCGGCCGCCCGCCTGCCGATCGAGGACTTCGCGGACCGTCACCTCGGACCCGACGCCGAGGCCGTCGCGACGATGCTCGCGACGATCGGCCAGCCAACCCTCGAGGCCCTGATGGACACGGCGATCCCCGAGTCCATCCACCTGCACGAGGCCCTCGGCTTCGAGGCGGTGCCCACCGAGCAGGCCGCGCTCGAGCGCCTGCGCCGGGTGGCCGAGCGCAACCAGGTCGTGACGTCGCTGATCGGCGCCGGGTACTACGGCACGCACACGCCGCTCGTCATCCTGCGCAACATCCTCGAGAACCCCGCGTGGTACACGGCGTACACGCCCTACCAGCCGGAGATCTCGCAGGGCCGCCTCGAGGCGCTGCTCAACTTCCAGACCGTCGTCACGGACCTGACCGGCATGGACATCGCCAACGCCTCCATGCTCGACGAGGCGACCGCCGCCGCCGAGGCGATGACGCTCGCACGACGGCAGTCGAAGGTCGCCGGCGACACGTTCTTCGTCGACGCCGACTGCCACCCCCAGGTGCTCGAGGTCGTCGCGACCCGTGCGGAGCCGCTCGGCATCAAGGTCGTCGTCGGCGACCCGTCCTCGGACCTGGAGGGCCACGACCCGTTCGGCGTGCTGCTGTCGTACCCCGGTTCCTCGGGCGCGGTGCCCGACCTGCGAGAGGTCGCCGAGCGCGCCCACGCGGGCGGCGCCGTGGTGTGCGTGGCCACCGCCCTGCTGGCCCTCACCCTGCTCACCCCTCCCGGCGAGTGGGGCGCCGACGTCGTCGTCGGCTCCGCCCAGCGCTTCGGCGTGCCGATGGGCGTCGGCGGTCCGCACGCCGGGTTCATGGCGGTGCGCGAGGCGGCGAAGCGTGCGCTGCCCGGCCGCCTGGTGGGCGTCTCGGTCGACACGAAGGGCCGGCGGGCGCTGCGCCTGGCGCTGCAGACCCGCGAGCAGCACATCCGTCGCGAGAAGGCGACCTCGAACATCTGCACCGCACAGGTCCTGCTGGCGGTGATGGCGGCGTCCTACGCCACCTACCACGGGCCCGACGGCCTGCGCCGCATCGCGGCGCGCACCCACGCGCTGGCGGCGACCGCGGTCGACCTGCTCGTGGACGCCGGCGTCGAGGTCACCTCGGACGTGCTGTTCGACACCGCGACCGTGCGCGTGCCCGATGGCGCCGACCAGGTCGTGGCCGCGGCGCTGGCCGAGGGTCTGAACCTGCGCCGGGCGTCCGCCGACCGGGTCGGCTTCTCGTTCGACGAGACCTCGACCGCGGCGACCGGCGTGGCACTCGTCGCGGCCTTCGGCGTCGCGACCGACGAGGCCGCGGTCGAGTCCGCCGCCGCGTCGCTCGACACGACGGCGCGGCTGCCGCAGTCGCTCGTGCGCTCCACGCCGTACCTCGAGCACCCGACGTTCCACCGCTACCGCTCCGAGACCGAGATGCTGCGCTACCTGCGGCGCCTGGCGGACAAGGACCTGGCGCTCGACCGCACGATGATCCCGCTCGGCTCGTGCACGATGAAGCTGAACGCCACGGCCGAGATGGTGCCGGTGACCTGGCCCGAGTTCGGCCAGATCCACCCGTTCGCCCCCGTCGGCCAGACCGAGGGCTACCTCCAGATGATCCACGAGCTCGAGGACGCGCTGGTGCGCATCACGGGCTACGACGCCGTCTCGCTGCAGCCCAACGCGGGCAGCCAGGGCGAGTTCGCGGGGCTGCTCGCCATCCGCGAGTACCACCGCTCCCGCGGCGACCTCGAGCGGGACGTCTGCCTGATCCCCGCCTCCGCACACGGCACCAACGCCGCCAGCGCGGTGATGGCCGGCATGCGCGTCGTGGTCGTCGCTACCGACGAGCAGGGCAACGTCGACCTGGCGGACCTGGCCGCCAAGGCCGCCGACCACGCGGACGACCTGGCCGCGGTCATGGTCACCTACCCCTCGACGCACGGCGTCTTCGAGGAGGGCATCGGCGAGCTGTGCCGCATCGTGCACTCCCACGGCGGGCAGGTGTACGTCGACGGCGCCAACCTGAACGCGCTGGTCGGCGTCGCCAAGCCCGGTGAGTTCGGTGCGGACGTCAGCCACCTGAACCTGCACAAGACCTTCTGCATCCCCCACGGGGGCGGCGGCCCAGGTGTCGGCCCGGTCGCCGTGAAGGAGCACCTGGCGCCGTTCCTGCCCGGCCACGCCCAGCGTCCCGACGCAGGTCCCGTCGACGGTCCGGGTGCGGTGTCGGCCGCGCCGTTCGGCTCGGCCAGCATCCTGCCGATCAGCTGGATGTACGTGACGATGATGGGCGACCGGCTGCGCACGGCGACCGAGCTGGCGATCCTGTCGGCGAACTACGTCGCCGCCCGCCTCGCCCCGCACTACCGGGTGCTCTACACCGGCCGCGGCGGCCTCGTCGCCCACGAGTGCATCATCGACCTGCGCTCGCTCGAGAAGACCGTGGGCATCACGAACGAGGACGTCGCGAAGCGCCTCATCGACTACGGCTTCCACGCCCCGACCATGTCGTTCCCGGTCGCCGGCACGCTGATGATCGAGCCGACCGAGTCCGAGGGCCTGGCCGAGCTCGACCGGTTCTGCGACGCCATGATCGCGATCCGTGCCGAGATCGCCCAGGTGGCCGACGGCGTCTGGCCGGCGGACGACAACCCCCTGGTGCACGCCCCGCACACCGCCGAGGAGGTCGGCGGCGACGAGTGGACCCACCCCTACCCCCGGTCGCTGGCCGGCTGGCCGACGGCTCACCAGCGCGAGGCCAAGTACTGGGTGCCGGTCAGCCGCATCGACGGCGGGTTCGGCGACCGCAACCTGGTCTGCTCGTGCCCGCTGATCGAGGACCTCGCCGAGTAGGCCCGCACCCCGGCGCCCCCCATCCCGGTTCTGTTCGTCGAGCTACGCCGTAGCGGCGTACCTCGACGAACAGAAGCGGTGCGGTGCAGAAGCGGTGCGGTGCGGTGCCGAGCGAACGGAGCGGCCGCGCGACGGGTCAGTGCTTGGGCCGGAACGGCAGCTCGACGACCGTGGCGGGCAGCTCGCTGCCGCGCACGTCGATCGCCAGGGCGTCGCCGACCTGCACGTCCGGCTCGACGAAGGCCAGGGCGATGCCGTGGCCGAGCGTCGGCGAGAAGTTGCCCGAGCTCAGTCGACCGACGACCACGCCGTCGCGCACCACGTCCTGGCCCTCACGCGGCGGTCGGCGTCCTTCGGTGCGCAGGCCTCGCAGCACCGGCGTCACACCGGCCTGGCGCTGGGCCTCGAGCGCGGCACGCCCGCGGAAGTCGCCCTTGGTCCAGCTGACGACCCACCCCAGGCCGGCGTTCAGGGTGGTGATGCCCTCGCCCAGCTCGTGACCGTGCAGCGGCAGAGCGGCCTCGAGCCGCAGCGTGTCCCGCGCGCCCAGGCCCGCCGGCGTGATGCCGGCCGCGGTCACCGCCGCCCAGAACGGCACGGCGACCTCGACCGGGACGGCGCACTCGACGCCGTCCTCGCCGGTGTACCCCGTGCCGGCGATCCAGCACGAGGCGCCCTCGAAGGTGAACGGCTGCACGCGGAAGCGGCCCACCGTCTCGGCCTCGGGGACGACGGCGGCGAGCTTCGCCCGGGCGTTCGGCCCCTGCACCGCCAGCACCGCGCGGGTGGCGGTGGTGTCCTGCACGGTCAGGTCGGCGCCGTCGGCGGCCTGGGCCAGCGCGTCGCGCACGCCGTCGGTGTTCGAGGCGTTCGGCATGACGTCGAAGACCTCGTCGTCGAGCCACCACACGATGATGTCGTCCTGCACGGACGCCGTCGTCGGGTCCAGCAGGTGGGTGTACTGCGCTCGGCCGGGCGCGACCTTGTGCAGGTCGTTGGTGAACGCACGCTGGAGAGCGTCGAGCGCTCCGGCGCCCTGCACGCGCACGGTGCCGAGGTGGCTGACGTCGAAGACGACGGCGTCCTCGCGGCAGGCGCGGTGCTCCTCGAGCGTTCCGGCGGGGTACGACAGCGGCATCTCCCAGCCGCCGAAGGGCACCATCTTGGCCCCCAGGGCGCGGTGCACCTGATCCAGTGACGACTGCTGCACGTGACGGTGCTCAGAGACCGGCGGCGTGGGCCGACCCGTCCGCCGCCTCGGCGGCGGTGGCGGGCGGACGGAGCTCGACGATGCGCGCGTCGATCTCCTCCTTCACACCGGCGAGGGGCAGCACGTTCAGCACGCCCTGGCCCTGCTGGAGCACGTCGATGAGCTCCTCGCCCGAGCGCACCAGCACCGACGAGGTGCCGCTGATGACGAGGTTGGCCGAGCTGACGTCCTCGCCCAGGTGCTCGCGCATGTAGGTGAACACCTTGCGCACCGACTCGAGCTTCAGACCGGCATCGAGCAGGGTCTTGATGACCTTCAGCTCGAGGAGGTCCCGGTAGGAGTACGAGCGGCGGGAGCCGCTGCCACGGGCCGCGGCCAGGGACGGCGTCACCAGGCCGGTGCGGGCCCAGTAGTCGAGCTGGCGGTACGAGATGCCGACGACCTCGGCCGTCTTGCGGCCGCTGAACCCCTGTTCGGTCGGCACGACCGTCTCCGTCGCGTCGCCCGTCGTGTCGTTGAGTGCTGCCATCGTCGTGACTCCACCTCGCGGGGTCGCGCCGTGCGCGCGGCCCCAAGTTCCACCCGCGAAATTACCGCGGCGTGACCAGTATGGGGCGGATCCAGCCGTCTGCCCACCCCCAGTTGGGAATCAGGTCGCGACGCTCCCCCGGCGCGGCGTGTTCCGCCCACGAGAGCGCGGTCGCGACGCGCTCGGGAGACCGGTCGCGACGCCGTGTCGCGACGCCTCCTGCCGAGCCCCTCCGGGAGCGCTCAGGAGGCGAAGTCGTCCGGGGAGACCTGGTCGATGAACTGCCGGAACTCCTCGACGACCGCCTCGGGCGACTCCTCGGTGTCCGCGTCCTCGTCGGACTCCTCGACGAAGCCGGCCTCGTCGAGGACCTCTTCCGAGGCGAAGATCGGGCATCCGACCCGCACGGCCAACGCGACGGCGTCGGAGGGCCGCGCCGAGACGTGGCGCGTGCCGCCTCCGGTGGTCAGCTCGAGGTCCGCGTAGTAGGTCGTGTCCCGCAGCTCGGTGATGACGACCCGCTCGAGCTGCGCGTCGAGCTCGTCGAGCACGTCGCAGAACAGGTCGTGCGTCAGCGGTCGTGGCGTCTCGACCCCTTCCATCGCGAAGGCGATGGCGGTGGCCTCGGGGCCCCCGATGAAGATCGACAGCTGGCGGTGCCGGCCCTGCAGCTCACGCAGGACGACGACCGGCGTGTTGCTGGGCAACTCCACGCGGACGGCGACCAGCTCCAGTTCGATCACCGCCGCAGCATAACGCGCCCACCCGGTGCGCCGTCCCCGCCGGTGCGGCT
>JAFAFZ010000177.1 GCA_023423215.1 Actinomycetes bacterium | reverse complement strand
CCCCCCCCCCCCCCCCCCCCCCCCCCCCCCCCCCCCCCCCCCCCCCCCCCCCCCCCCCGACTCCAGAACGTGGTCGCCGAGCGCGCGGATGGTCCCGTTGCGCTCCGCAGCGGGGATGAACTCCGCCGGTGCCACCGTGCCGAGGTCGGGGTCCTGCATGCGCACCAGCGCCTCGGCTCCGGTGATGCGGCCGGGTGTGCTCAGCGAGACGATCGGCTGGAACCACGCCTCGATGCGGCCCTCGGAGAGCGCGGCGGACAAGCGCTTGGCGGCGCGCAGGTCCTCGAGCTCCTGCTCGCGCGCCGCCGTCGCGATCGAGGTCATGGCGGTGAGCACCTGGCCGATGATGACGAACGAGAGGCCGCGCACGCCCCAGTCCGCGACGGTCTGCGGGGTGCGGGTCGCGACCTCGGCGTAGGTCAGCGGGCCCGCGAGGAGGGCGGCGGCGACCGCCGTGACGAGCGAGCCGAGCGGCCCGAAGCGGATCCCGGCGAACAGGATCGGGATGTAGAAGTAGTGCGGCGGCACGACCGCGGCGCCACCGCAGACGATCGTGATGGCCCAGCACACGACCAGGGCCGCGGCGACGAGCAGCCAGCCGTACTCGCGCGACACGTGCATCGATGCGGCCAGGGCACGTTCGCCCAGCCGGGTCGTCACGTTCGGCCGCCTGGCGGCTCGGTCCGCGCCCACCGCGGTGTGATCGGCGTCACAGGGCACGCCCTGCAGCCTCGCGCGGGGGAAGGACTCCGCGTCGCTAGGAACGGTCGCCGTCATCGCTGTCCGGTCGCTGGACCATGACGCCGTACCAGCCGAGGCCCTCGTAGGTCTCGTAGCCGGGCGTCAGCGAGAAGCCGACCACCTCGCCGGGGCGGTTCGTGTAGTAGCCCGACTCGCGCCCGTCCGTCTCGAGCGTGAAGTGCTCGGTCAGGACCCCGACGCGGTCGTTCGAGGCGAGGACGCGTCCGTGGGAGTCGATCAGCATGCACCGGGTCCGGCCGCGCTCGTCGTCGGACAGCCGGATGTTCTCGACGATCCCCTGCGCCTGGGGCTCCCAGTCGAAGAAGATGCCGAGCGCGCCGATCACCTCGCCGTGGTTGTCGCCGCGTGCCCGCACGGCGGTCGAGTAGACCGCGGCCGCCGAGGTGTCGAGCAGCTCGATGCGGGCGACGTCGTCGACGGCGAAGTCGGCACCGCTGCGCGTCGCGACCGCGGCGCGGAACCAGTCGGTGTGCGAGACGTCGGTGCCGAGCACGCCTCGGTAGCGGTCCGGCCGACCGTGCGCCACGATGCGCCCCTCCCGGTCGGCCACCCACAGGTCCAGGTAGACCGTGTAGCTGTCCAGGATGACGCCGAGCCGCCTGGTCGCGAACTCCGCTGCGCCCGGCGCACCGGGGTCGCTGCACACGTCGACGACGGCGGAGTCGGTCGCCCACCAGCGCACGTCGCAGCTGCGCTCGTAGAGGTTGCGGTCGATGATGTCGATCGAGCTCAGTGCCAGGTCCGCCAGGCGCTGTCCCCGCACCTTGGTCACCAGGTCCCGGCCGAGCGCGTCCAGCTCCTCGACGCACGGCGCCAGGGTGTCGCTGAACTCCTTGGACAGCGCCTGGATCGAGTCGGCGACCGAGCCGACCTCCTGCGCCACGACGGTGAAGCCGCGGCCCTCTGCGCCCGCGCGGCTGGCCTCGATGAGGGCGTTGATGGCCAGCACCTTCGTGGCGCTGGTCATGCGCTCGATCTGGGCGAGGTTGTTGTTCGAGATCGCGCTCACGCGGTTGGCGATCTGGACGACGCGTTCGGGCACGGTCGACTCCTTCGCTGACCGTCGGATGGCTGGGATCGTTGTCAGCCCTTCCGTCCTTGCATCGGCAGCGACAGCGGTGCGGTGACCTTTCGGGCCAGGTCCACCCGCGGACGATCAGCGCTGGACGAGGTAGTCCTCGAGTCGTCCGATCCGGAAGCCCTCGGCGCGGGCGCGTGCGACGACGTCGTCCAGATCGGCGTTCAACGTGTCGCGGTAGTGCATCAGGATGATGTCGCCGGGCTGCAGGTGGACGTCCTGCATGGTCAGCTTCCCGTCGTTCGTGGAGCCGGTCCACAGCACGACGGCGTGGTAGCCGCACCCTGCGGCGATGCGGCGCACCGTGTCGTTCGAGTTCCCGTACGGCGGACGGAACAGCGTCGGCCGCTCGCCGAACAGCCACGCGAAGTTGTCGGCCGGTTCGCAGATCTCACGGCGGGCCGCCGACTCGCCCTCCTCGTGCAGGTCCGGGTGGCGGATCGTGTGGGTCTGCAGGGAGCCGCCCCGGTCGACCGTGCCCTGCCAGTACGCCGGGTCGGCGGTCGCCATCGGTCGCGTGAGGAAGGACGTGAAGGGCACGCCGAGCTGCGCGAAGTGGTCGAGGTAGGACGGATCCCGCACCTGACCGTCGTCGATGGTGAGGAAGATGACGCGATCGGTGGTGTCGACCCGCCGCACCTGCGGAGCGAGCGCGCCCTGGGGCCCGAGGTCCGGCAGCACGGTGGGCGGGGGCGCCACCAGGTCGTTCGGTGCCGTCGTGGTCGTCGACGTCGTGGTCGTGGACGGCGCTGTGGTGCTGCTGGTCGTCTCGACGGGGGCTGCGGCGTCGCTCGACGACGCGCCGTACGCCGAGCCCGCACGCGTGGCG
>JAFAFZ010000118.1 GCA_023423215.1 Actinomycetes bacterium | reverse complement strand
GTGTCGCCGTCTGGCAGCCGGTCGTCGCTGTAGTACAGGTGCGCGTAGCGCAGCGTGTAGAGCGTGTGGACCAGCCCCCAGGACAGGACCACGGTCAGCACGGCGTACCCGATCAGCAGCGGCTTTCGGGCGCCGTGCGCGTCACCGGCCTGCACGAACGCGTAGAAGACGCCGACCAGGCTGGCGAGCGCCGCGACCAGCAGCAGGACCGGCAGCGCGGTGCGACCCGCGTCCTCGGACGTGGCCCGCTCACGGGTGGCCGCGGCGTCCATCGGGGCGATCACCCGGAACCAGATCCACGCCAGCAGAAGGGCGGCGGTGACGTCCCACACCGACAGCAGGGCGAGCGCCCACTCGATCCGGAACGAGAGCGTGGCGCCGACCGCGATGCCGATGACCAGGCTGATGGCGAGCCGCCGGTCCTCGGTCCACCCGACGCCGCCGCCGGGTGCGACGGACCTCAGTGCGCGGCCAGCCACTCGTCCCCCAGGCGGAACTCGTCGTCGACCTGGCGCTCGACGATGCCCTTGGCCACCTGGCTGATCTTCCCGCCGATCACCGGTACCCGGACCTTCATCTCGATCGTGATCTCGTAGGTCGTGGTCTCCGGATCGTCGGCGTCGGGCTCCAGGAGCGTGGTGCCCGAGATGTCGATCGGCACGCCCTTGGTCTCGAGCACGAAGGTCCCGCTGCAGGTGCCGTCGGGGTGGCGCACCCAGTGGTCCTCGGAGCGCAGCGTGTTCGACGGCGAGATGACCCGCTTCGCGAACCCCGGGACGTCGACGTCGACCACCCGCTCGAGCACCAGTCGGATCGAGTCGTCGTCGACGTCCTCCTCGAGGACCTGCAGGTCCCGGTGGCCCATCGCCTCGAACTTCGCGACGTGGCTCGCAGGATCGTGGAACATCGCCCAGCAGTCGTCGATGGGGCGGGCGAGGGTGTGGACACGGGTCACGCGCATGGCTGCAGTCTCCCGCACCCGGCACACCGTCCCGTGGTTCTGGACCCCCGTGGCGCGAGTGGTTGTGCCAGCACGTTCACCGCGTCGAAATGCGCCCGTGACGCCACGGTCCTAGCGTCGTCTGCCGGTCGACCGGTCCGTCGGCCTCCGATCACCCCTGGAGCACCCCATGAGCGGTCCCGCGTCTCGCCAACACGCCATCGACGGCGTCACCTCCTACGTCACGCCGCCGGCGTCCTTCGTGGACACCGAGACACTCGGGGACCTGTTCGGCAAGAACGTGTTCAGCCGCTCCGTCATGCAGGCGCGCCTGCCCAAGGCGGTCTTCAGGGCGCTGACCGCCACGATCGACAAGGCGGTCGCCCTCGACCCCACGGTCGCGGACGTGGTCGCCTCGGCGATGAAGGACTGGGCCATCGAGAAGGGTGCGACGCACTACGCGCACGTCTTCTACCCGCTGACGGGCCTGACGGCGGAGAAGCACGACAGCTTCCTGGAGCCCGAGGCGAACGGCACCGCGATCGCCGAGTTCGCGGGCAAGACCCTCATCCAGGGCGAGCCGGATGCGTCGAGCTTCCCGAACGGCGGACTGCGCGAGACCTTCGAGGCGCGCGGGTACACGGCGTGGGACGTGACCAGCCCGGCCTACATCCTCGAGAACCCGAACGGGAACACGTTGTGCATCCCGACGGTGTTCATCTCGTGGACCGGCGAGGCGCTCGACAAGAAGACCCCGCTGCTGCGCTCGCAGCAGGCGATGAACGTCCAGGCGAAGCGCGTGCTCGAGCTGTTCGGCCACACCGACATCGACAACGTCGTGTCCTTCGCCGGCGCGGAGCAGGAGTACTTCCTGGTCGACCGCGGCTTCTTCTTCGCCCGCCCCGACCTGCTGTCGTCCGGCCGCACCCTCTTCGGCGCCAAGCCGCCCAAGGGCCAGGAGTTCGACGACCACTACTTCGGCGCCATCCCCGAGCGCGTGCTGGCCTACATGCACGACGTCGAGCGTGAGCTCTGGAAGCTCGGCATCCCCGCCAAGACCCGCCACAACGAGGTCGCGCCCGGGCAGTTCGAGATCGCCCCGGTGTTCGAGAAGGCCAACCTGGCGACCGACCACCAGCAGCTGCTGATGGTCACCCTGCGCCGCGTCGCCGAGAAGTACGGCATGGAGTGCCTGCTGCACGAGAAGCCCTTCGCCGGCGTGAACGGCTCGGGCAAGCACGTCAACTTCTCGGTCGGCAACAGCACCCAGGGCAACCTGCTCGACCCCGGCAGCACCCCGCACGACAACGCGCAGTTCCTGGTGTTCTGCGCGGCGGTGATCCGCGGCGTCAGCATGCACGGCGGCCTGCTGCGCTCGGTGGTGGCCTCCGCGGGCAACGACCACCGCCTCGGTGCGAACGAGGCACCGCCCGCCATCATCTCGATCTTCCTCGGCGAGCAGCTGATGGACGTCTTCGACCAGATCGCCAAGGGTGGCGCGACCGCCTCGAAGGAGAAGGGCACGCTCGTCGTCGGCGTGGACACGATCCCGGCGCTGCCCAGCGATCCCGGCGACCGCAACCGCACCAGCCCCTTCGCGTTCACCGGCAACCGCTTCGAGTTCCGTGCGCCGGGCTCGTCGCAGTCGATCGCGGGCCCGATGGTCGCGATCAACACGATCATGGCCGAGTCGCTCGACGCGATCGCCACCGAGCTCGAGGAGCTGCTCGCCGGCGGCACCGAGTTCAACGTCGCGGTGCAGCAGGTGCTCGAGGGCATCATGACCGAGCACGGCCAGGCCGTGTTCAACGGCGACGGCTACGCCGACGCCTGGCAGACCGAGGCCGCCTCCCGCGGCCTGAAGAACCTGCGCACGACGCCGGACGCCCTGCCGGAGATGGACTCGCAGGAGGTCAAGGACCTCTTCGCCGCCTACGGCGTGCTCGACAACCGCGAGCTGAACAGCCGTTACGAGGTCTACCTCGAGCAGTACGTGCTGAGCATCGGCGTCGAGGCCCGCACGGCCCTCGAGGTCGGCCGCACCGTGATCCTGCCGGCTGCGATGCGCTACCAGGGCGAGCTGGCGTCGACCGCGGCGAGCCTCAAGGCCATCGACTACGCCTTCGACTCCACGCTGCTGGACGAGGTCACGGCGCAGATCGGCGCGCTGCTCACGTCGCTCGCCGCGCTGGAGTCGGCGCTGGACGGACACGAGGGCGACGACACGCTGGCCGAGGCCCGCTTCGCCTGCGACACGCTGCTGCCGCTCATGCTGGACGTGCGCGCTGCGGCCGACGCGCTCGAGACCGTCGTCGCCGACGACCTCTGGCCGCTGCCCACCTACCAGGAGATGCTCTTCATCCTGTAGGCAGAGCATCCTGTCGGCGCAGAGCGACTTCCGGGCGGAGCCGTCCCGGGGCGTCTCCCGTGCCCGGGATCGGGAACGGGAGCCATTGTTCATCCTTGACTGAATTCATCCAAGGATGAACTATGGCGCCATGGCCGAGCACGACCTGGACCGGACGGCGTTGGCCCGCGTGGGCACCGCGCTGTCGGACGAGACCCGTCGGCGCCTGCTCGTGGCGCTGCTCGACGGTCCGGAGTACCCCGCAGCGCTGGCCGAGCAGCTCGGCCTGAGCCGCTCGAACGTGTCGAACCACCTCGCCTGCCTGCGTGGCTGCGGTCTCGTCGTCGCCTTCGAGGAGGGGCGCCGCGTGCGCTACGAGCTGGCCGACCCGCGGCTCGCCCATGCGCTCGCGGACCTGTGCTCGATGGTCGTGGCGCCGGACGGCGACTGCGGCCCGATCGGGGCGGTGGCGTCGTGACCGGCTCCCACACCCACGCCGACCACCAGCCGAACGCCGGCGAGCCGCACGGCGGCGCGACCGACGGCAGTGCGAGGGACGAGAGCGCGGGGGACGGCGTCGCACACGCAGGCCACTCCCACGACGGCCACTCGCACGCCGGGCGCTCGACGCGCCGGTCGGCGCTCGTCGTCGCGATCGTGGCCAACTCGACGCTGCTCGCCGTGCAGGTGGTCGTCGGCCTGATCCTCGGCTCGCTCTCGCTCCTGGCGGACTCGCTGCACAACGCGAGCGACGTCGCGGCGTTGGCGATCGCCCTGGTCGGCCAGGTCATCGCCGCCCGCCCGGCGACGCGCCGCAGCAGCTACGGCCTGGCCCGGGCCGAGGTGCTGGCCGCGCTGTTCAACGGCGCCGTCCTGCTGGCGATCACCGGATGGGTCATCGTCGAAGCCGTGCGCCGTCTCGGCGACGCGCCGGAGCTGGACGCCCTGCCGCTCGGCATCGTCGGCGCCGTCGGCCTGGTCGTCAACGGCCTGAGCGCGTGGTGGATCTCGCGCAGCGCCGGCGGGAACCTGAACATGCGCGGCGCGTTCTGGCACCTCGTCGCCGACGCGCTCGGGTCGGTCGGCGTCGTCATCGCCGCCATCGGCGTCGGCGTGCTCGGCTGGACGTGGGCGGACCCGGTCGCCTCGATCCTGATCTCGCTGCTCGTGCTGGTGGCCGTGTGGCGGCTGCTGCGCGACACGGTGGTGGTGCTGCTCGAGGCGACGCCGCCGGGCCTGGATCCGGACGAGGTCGAGGACGCGCTCGAGGAGGTGCCCGGGGTGCGGGCGGTGCACCACCTGCACATCTGGTCGATCGACTCCGAGCAGATCGCGCTGACCGCGCACCTGGAGCTCGAGGACCAGGTGCTGGTCCACGAGGCGCAGGGGATCACGGACGCCGCGCGGCGGGTGCTCTCGTCGCGCTTCGGCATCGGCCACGCGACGCTCGAACCGGAGTGCCACGACTGCAGCGCACCGCTGCACGCGGACCACGCCTGAGCGCGGGCCTGGTCGATCGTCCCGGTCCGGGACCGTTCAGGCGGTCGAGGACGTCGGGTCGAGCGCGGCCAGCACGTCCGGCAGCGCCTGCGGGTCCTGCACGAAGAACGCGTGGCCGCCCTCGTAGCAGCGCTGCT
>JAFAFZ010000633.1 GCA_023423215.1 Actinomycetes bacterium | reverse complement strand
CCCCGGGGGCGGCGGGCGCGGCCCCCCCCCCCCCCCCCCCGCCGCGTCCGGGGGCGTGCGGTTCGACCGGCGCGAGCTGCACGTGGCGTGAGGTTCGGACCCGAGGCGACGTCCGGCGTCACCTGCGGTCCGATCCTCCGAGACGCTGACCGGTCGCGTGGGACGATGGTCCGATGCACGCGCCCCGGGTCGTCAGCCTGGTCCCCTCCGCGACCGAGACCCTGATCGCGTGGGACCGCACGCCGATCGCGTGCACCCGCTTCTGCGAGCAGCCGACGCTCCGCCACGTCGGCGGGACCAAGAACCCGGACCTGGCGGCGATCGTCGCCCTGGCGCCCGACCTGGTGGTGGTCGACCGCGAGGAGAACCGACGAGAGGACCACGACGCACTGGTCGACGCCGGGTTGGACGTGCACGTGCTGGCGGTGCGGTCGATCGAGGACGTCGACCCGCAGATGGCGACGCTGGCGGAGCGGGTCGGCGCGACGTGGCGCCCGCTCGGCGAGGTGGCCCGACCCGTGGTGGCACGCTCGGCCGCCGTGCCGATCTGGCGGCGTCCGTGGATGTGGCTCGCCGAGCCGACCTACGGCACCTCGGTGCTGGCGGCGCTCGGCATCGGCAACGTCGTCATCGGCCACGGCCCCTATCCCGAGCTGGAGCTCGAGCTGGTCGCGGGCCTCGGCGCGGACCTGGTGGTGGCGCCCAGCGAGCCCTACGAGTTCGGTGAGCGGCACCGGGCCGAGCTGGAGCGGGTCGCGCCGGTCACCTTCGTCGACGGACGTGACCTGGTGTGGTGGGGCGAGCGGACCCGCGGCGCGCTCGCACGGCTGGGGGCGCAGCTCGCGGTCGCCTGACGCCCGACCCGGGACGGTCCTGCCTCAGCTCCAGCGGGCGGCGGGGTCCTGGTGGTAGTAGCCCTGCAGGACCTGGTAGAGCTCGGGTTGCTGGTGGCGCAGCGCGACCGGCGCGTCGAAGAACGCCTCGGTCGCGACGGCGAAGAACTCGGCCGGGTTGACCCCGGCGTACGAGCGCAGGGCGGTGCCGCCGCGCCCCTCGACGACCTGGCCGTACACGTCGGTGCAGACCTCGACCCAGCGACGGGACTGCTCGACGGAGTCCATCGGTGGGGTGCCGTCGGCCTCGCCGGTCAGCATGTCGAGCCGGTGGGCGAACTCGTGGAACACGACGTTGTGGCCGCTGCCGGGGTGGCGTGCCTCGTCGAGCACTGCGTCCCAGACGATGAGCACCGGACCGTGCAGGTCCGCCTGTCCCAGGATCGGCATCGGGCCGTCCGAGACGATGCCCTGCACCTGGGAGTGCTCGCCCTGGAGCACCAGCGTCGTCGGGTGCACGAGCACGGTGTGCACGCCCCGGAACGAGTCGTCGGGCAGCCCGAGCAGCAGCACGGCGGCGTCGGCCGCGATCGTGATCTTGATCTCCTCGGTCAGCTCGAAGCCGTTGGCGGCCTCCCACCCGAGGTCGACGAGCAGGGCCAGCGCAAGGTGCTCGAGGCGATCACGCTCACCGTCGTCGAGCTGGTGCCAGGTGCGCATGCGGGTCGCGAGCAGGTCGCGCCAGGGCTGCTGGAACCCGGCCTCGAGCAGCTCACGTCGCTCGCGGTGCCGGCGGGTCTCGAAGTGCACGGGCGGCAGCGTACCGGCGGTCCGGCCGGGTTCCCCGGGGGTGACATGGGTCCGAGCGGCGGGAGGGTCCCCCGGGAGTGTCAGTGTCCCTCCCTATCGTTCGTGGCGTGCGACTGCTCCACACCTCGGACTGGCATCTCGGCCGGTTGATGGACAAGGCGTCCCTGCTCGACGAGCAGGCCGCCGCCATCGACCGGACGGTCGAGATCGCCCGTGCTGCGCAGGTCGAGCTGGTCGTCATCTCGGGCGACCTGTACGACCGTGCGATCCCCCCGGCCCCGGCGGTCGAGCTCTTCGGCGAGGCGCTCTGGCGCCTGCGGGACACGGGCGCACAGGTGGTGGCCATCAGCGGCAACCACGACTCGGCCTCGCGCGTCGGCTTCGCGGACCAACTGCTCGCCCGCACCGGCGTCACCGTGCGGGCGGACGTGCGCCGTGCCGCCGAGCCGGTCATCGTCCCGTCCGCCGAGGGCGGCGCGGTGGCGGTGTACCCCATCCCCTACCTGGACCCGCTCTCGGTCGCGCCGCTGCTGCCCCCGGCGCAGGAGCCTGCCGACGGAGCGATCGACGGCGCGGCGCCATCGTCGCGGCCGGGGCACGTGCAGGTCCTGGACTGGGCGCTCGCTCGCGCCCGGGCGCACCGCACGTCCGCGCAGGGCGCAGGGTTGCGCTCGGTCGTCGTCGCGCACGCCTTCGTCACCAACACGGCCACGCCCGCAGCGGTCTCCACCTCCGAGCGGGAGCTCTCCATCGGCGGGGCCGACCAGGTGGAGACCCAGCTCTTCGACGGCTTCGACTACGTCGCGCTCGGCCACCTGCACGGCCCGCAGTCCTGGGACGGCGGCCGGGTCGCGTACTCGGGCACCCCGCTGCCGTACTCCTTCTCCGAGGAGCACCACACCAAGGGCGTGCGCCTGGTGCACCTGGATGCGGACGGCGGCTGCTCGACCGAGCACGTGCCGCTCGGCGTGGGCCGCGCCCTGCGCACCTTGACCGGCACCCTCGAGCAGCTGCTCACGGACGCTGCGCACACCGGCGCCGAGGCCGCTCGGGTGCGCGCCGTCCTGACCGATCCGGTGCTGCCCTCGCAGGCGATGGCCCAGCTGCGCCGCCGCTTCCCCCACGCGTCCGAGCTGGTGCACCAGCCGAGCACGGCGCCGTCGCCGTCGGGTCCTGCGCTCAGCTCCACGCGCGTCCGAGAGGCCACCCCGTACGAGCTCACGGTCGAGTTCGTGACCGAGCAGTTCGGCGAGCAGCCCGACCCCGCCGAGGACGAGCTGCTCCGAGCGGCCGTGCTCGCCGCCACGGGAGTCGGCGCATGAGGCCGCTGCGGCTGCTCGTCAGCGCCATCGGTCCGTTCGCGTCGGCGACCGAGGTCCGCTTCGACGACCTGGCCGACGACGGGCTGTTCCTCATCCACGGCCCGACCGGCTCCGGCAAGACGTTCCTGCTCGACGCCCTGACGTTCGCCCTGTACGGCGCGGTCGGCAGCGAGCGCTCCGTCACCGGCCTGCGGTCCGACCACGCCGAGCCCGGCGTCGAGAGCTTCGTCGAACTCGAGTTCCTGGCCCAGGGCTGCCGCTGGAAGGTGCACCGCACCCCCCAGCACGAGCGGGCCAAGAAGCGTGGCTCCGGCACCACCACCGAGCAGAGCCACGTCGTGCTGTTCCGCTGGTCCGGCGACGCGTGGGACGCCGTCGCGCAGCGCACGACCGAGGTCGCCGAGCGGGTGCGCGAGCTCGTCGGGCTGACCCACCGCCAGTTCACCCAGGTCATCCTGCTCCCCCAGGGCCGGTTCGAGGCCGTCCTCCGGGCCGACTCGGCCGAACGCGAGGGGCTGCTCAAGTCGCTCTTCGACACCGAGCTGTACGAGCGCATCGGTGAGCACCTCGAGGACCGCGCTCGCCGGGCCGAGGCCACCTGCGCCGCCGGTGACGTCGAGCTCGAGCGCCTGCGCCGCCAGGCCTGGGACCGCTGGACCGAGATCCGCGGACTGGCCGGCCTGGACGACCTGTCGGATCCGGGCGACGGCGACGTCCCGGACGAGCTGGCCCGCCGGTCCCTCCTCGAGGACGCGCCGGTCGACCAGGTCCAGTTCGACCTGCTCGCGGACGAGGCATCCTCGGCGACCAAGGTCGCGACCCGCCACGCCGCCGACGCGGCGGACCGGCTGGCCACCGCACGCGACGCGCACCGAGCGGTCGCCTCGCTCGCCGAGCGCTTCGACCGGCGTGCCGAGCTGCGGGCGACCGCCGCGCGGCTGGACTCGGC
>JAFAFZ010000625.1 GCA_023423215.1 Actinomycetes bacterium | reverse complement strand
CTCGTTGAAGGACGCTGCGAGCGGCTCCAGGTCGGCGTCGCCGCCGGCGTCCAGGCGTTCACCCCCCTCGTCGAGCCGGGTCGACGACTCGCCCTCGGAGATGCGGCGCGCCACGTCAGCGAAGCGCCGCAGCGGCTGCAGGATGGCCGAGGTCAGACCCGATCCGACGAGCGCGCCGACGGCGGTGGCGACCGCCGCGGCGGTCAGCAGCGAGCGGCCCAGGGTCCGCAGCGTCGACTCGACCTCGGCCAGCGACGTCACCTCGAAGTAGTGGGCGTCGACCGCGTTGATCGGCACGCCGACCACGACCACCGGCTCCTCGCCGACGCGCACCCGCTGCATCGCGACGCGTCCGTCGGCGACGTCGGCGGACAGCTGCGCCGGCAGCACGGCCGAGGTCACGTCCACCGAGCTCGAGAACCACCGGTCGTCCACCTCGAGCAGCGAATCGCCCGTCGGTCCCAGCTGCAGGCTCGAGAGCAGCTGGCTCATGTCCGCGGGGAGCGGGTCCAGCCGCGAGCGCAGGAGGCGTGCGTTGGTGAACGCCTGGCGCTCCGCGGCGCCCTGTCGCTCGTCCAGCAGGCTGTCGCGCACCAGGGCGTACGCCGCCACCGCGAGGGTGGCGCTGAGCACCAGCGCCATCAGACCGAAGGCCACCGCTGCTCGCACGCGCAGGGGCGGCTGGCGCCAGCGAGGTGACGCCGTCGGCGCACCCGCGGCGGAGTCAGCGTCCGTTGCGGCGTCACTCATGACCCGAGACGTTCTAGCCGCCCCCGCGGCGCGAACGCGGTCGGAGGCGACCCGGCCGAGCGGGTTCGCTCCACTAGGATCAGAGCGGCCATGCACCACACGACCCGTCTCCGTCCCCTCCGACGGGGAGCGGTCCCGGCGCTGGTCCTGCTGGGGGTGCTGCTGGCGCTGGCGCCCGTGGCGGTGCTGCTGAGCGGCGGTGCTGCAGCCGTCGACCCGGCGTCGCAGCCCACCGAGGTGCACCAGGCCGTCCAGGACCTGGGACGGGACGTCCTCACCGTCGTGCGTGACGTCCCGCCCGGCGCGACGACCGTCACCGCGGTGCTGGCGCTGCTCACCTGGTGCGGGGCACTGGTCGCGGCGACACCGCTGGGCCGCACCCGCCGTGGCGCGCCGCTCGCGCTCGCGCACGCTCCTCGCGCGCGCCGTCGCGCCCCTCCGCTGCACTGATCGCTCCCCGACCCACCGCATCCGGCGGTGTGGTCAGATCGAACCCGTTGCCGTGAGGAGACCGATGACACCGACGCGACACGTCGCGCGCACGAACGCAGAGGAGACCCGCCCGTGATGGGGCTCCTGCTCGTGCTGCACGGGGTCGTGGGCGGCACGGCGATCCTCTGCGGCGAACGTCTCGGGCGACGTGCGCTGCGCCTCGTCGTCATCGCCCCGATCGCCACGCTCCTGTGGCTGCTCACCCAGGCGAACGTCGTCGTGGGGGGCGGCGCGATCGTGCAGCACCTGCGCTGGGTGCCGGCCCTCGACCTAACGATGGACCTGCGCCTCGACGGCTTCGGGTTCCTGATGGTCCTCCTGGTCTCGGGCATCGGCCTGGCCGTGTTCGTCTACGCCGCCGGCTACTTCCCCGCCCGGCAGCAGGGACTCGGCCGCCTCATCGGCCTGCTCACCCTGTTCAGCGGCGCCATGCTCGGGCTGGTCCTGGCGGACAACCTGCTCATGCTCTACCTGTGCTGGGAGCTGACCTCGGTCACGAGCTACCTGCTCATCGGCAACCAGCACACCTCCTCGCGAGCCCGCGCCTCGGCCCTGCAAGCGCTGCTCATCACCGGGGCCGGTGGTCTGGTGATGCTGGTCGGCTTCGTCCTGCTGGGACAGGCGGCCGGCACGTACGAGCTCAGCGCCATCCTGAGCAACCCGCCCTCGGGAACGACCGTGACCGTCGCCCTCGGCCTGATCCTGGTCGGCGCCGTCACCAAGTCCGCGCAGTACCCGTTCCACTCGTGGCTGCCCGGCGCGATGGTCGCCCCGACGCCGATCAGCGCCTACCTGCACTCGGCGACCATGGTGAAGGCCGGCGTCTACCTGGTGGCACGCTTCTCCCCCGCCTTCCTCCACGTGCCGTTCTGGCGGCCGACCGTCGTGGCCATCGGCCTGTTCAGCATGTTCGCCGGCGGCATCCGGGCGATGAAGCAGCACGACCTGAAGCTGCTGCTCGCGTTCGGCACGATCTCGCAGCTGGGCTTCATGTTCGTGCTGTTCGGCATCGGCACGCCGCACGCCGACACCGCCGGGTGCGCCCTGCTCCTCGCCCACGGCGTCTTCAAGGCCGCGCTCTTCATGTCCGTCGGCATCCTCGACCACCAGCTCGGCACCCGCGACGTGCGCGAGCTGCCACGGCTGACGAAGGAGTGGTGGCCCTTCATCACGGTCACCGTGCTGAGCGCCGCCTCCATGGCCGGCATCCCGCTGACCTTCGGGTTCATCGCGAAGGAGGAGGACTACGGCGCGGTGGTCGAGTCCTCGCTGGAGCTCACGACCTGGGTGACGATCGGGATCGTCGCCGCGTCGATGCTCACCTTCGCCTACAGCGCCCGGCTGCTCCTCGGCGGGCTGAGGGGCACCGGCCGCGCCGTGGCCCCGGGGCGCACGCCCGCAGCCACCTTCCTGCTGCCCGGCGCGGTGCTCGCGTCGATCACGCTGCTGCTCGGCCTGTACCCGCGGCTCGCCGACGAGCTGATGAGCGGCGGGACCAACGCGTTGGCCGGCACCGCGGTCTCGGTGCACCTGGCGCTGTGGCACGGGTTCAACACGCCCCTGCTGCTGACGGCGATCACCATCGGCGGTGGTTGCCTGATCGTCCTCGCCTCCCTGCGTGGCGTGCTGGCCGGACCGCTCGCCCTCGGCGCCCGGATCCCCAGCGGCTCGTCGATCTACCTGGCGACGCTACGCGGCATGAACGCGCTCGCGGACCGCGTCACCGGCGTCGTGCAGAACGGCTCGCTGCCGGTCTACGCGGGCGTGACCCTGCTCACCGTCTTCGGCCTGCCGGGCCTGGTGGTGCTGGCCGGCCCGCTGCGCGAGGCGTTCTCGGACTCGCTCTCGCGCGACGGTGCGAGCACGTCGCTGCTCGTCGCGGTCGTGTTCATCCTGGCGATCATGGTGGGCGCGGGGCTCGGTGCCGCCGTGACCCGACGCCGCTTCACCGCCGCGCTCTCGCTGGCGGGCGCCGGCTACGCCATGGCGGCGTTGTTCGTCCTGCAGGGCGCTCCCGACCTGGCGCTCACGCAGGTCGCGGTCGAGACGCTGTTCACGGTCCTGTTCGTGCTCGTGCTGCGCCGCCTGCCGGACCGGTTCGAGCGGCGTTCCACCGGGCTCGGCCGCAGCTTCCGGCTGCTCGTGTCGGGCACCGTCGGCGTCGTCGTGTGCATCTTCGCCGTGGCCGCGTCGGGCGTGCGCCTGCCGCGCTCGGTGTCCGACGAGCTCGTGGCGCGGTCGCTGCCGGACGGCCACGGCCGCAACGTCGTCAACGTGATCCTCGTCGACTTCCGCGGCTTCGACACGCTCGGCGAGATCACCGTGCTCGTCGCCGCGGCGATCGGCGCCGTCGCGCTGGCCAGGGCGATCGTGACGCCACGTGACCGGGCGCCGGCCGAGGACACGGTCGCCGCGAGACCTCGCGAGTCCGACGTGACCACCGGCGGGCCGGAGGTGCAGCCATGAGGCGCGTCTTCATCCTCGACGTGGTCGCTCCGCTGATCTTCTACGCGATCTTCGTCGGCTCGATCTACCTGCTCTTCGCCGGCCACAACCAGCCGGGCGGCGGCTTCGTCGGCGGCCTGGTGGCCGGCGCGGCGATCGCGCTGCGCTACATCTCCGGCGGGCTGGCCGAGGTGCGCCGCATCAGCCCGTTCCGCCCGTGGACGATCCTGGGCGCCGGCCTGGTGGTCGCGTCGCTGGTCGCCCTGGTGCCGCTGGTGTTCGGCGGATCCGTGCTCGAGTCCGGCTACACCAGCTGGGACGCACCGATCCTCGGCGAGGTGACGCTCGTGTCCGCGGTCGGCTTCGACCTGGGCGTGTACTTCGTGGTCGTCGGCCTGGTCCTGATGGTGTTCGAGGCCTTCGGCGAGTCCTTCGAGCACGCCGTCGCCGCCGCCGTCATCCGCACCTCGTCCGACGGGCGGACGGCGTCCGGCGATCAGCCCGAGGACGACGATCGTGCGGAGGAGGGCCGATGATCGCCCTGCTCGCACTGGCCGCGGCGGCGCTGTTCGCGATCGGCACCTACCTGGTGCTGCAGCGCAAGCTCAGCCGCATCATCATCGGCATCGGCCTGCTGACCCACGGCGCCAACCTGCTGTTCATCATCGCCGGCCGGCGCGGCTCGCCGCCGCTGATCGGCTCCGACCGGCCGAGCGGCTTCAGCGATCCGCTCCCCCAGGCGATGGCGCTGACGGCCATCGTCATCAGCTTCGGCGTGACGGCGTTCCTGCTTGCCCTCGCCTACCGCAGCTGGGTGCTCACCCATGACGACGAGGTCGAGGACGACGTGACGGACCGCCTGATCGCCCGCGGCGGCATCTCGGACGAAGAGGTCAGCGACGCGGCGCACGAGTCCGACGCGCTGTCCCACGACGAAGGCCTGGACGAGGCCGACCACCAGGAGCGCCGCGAGCAGGTGCGGCCCATCGAGCGGGGGGACGTGCCGTCGTGACCGCCCTGCTGACGCTCCCCATCGTCCTGCCGCTGCTCGGCGCCGGCCTCTCGATCATGGTCGGCCGCAGCCGCGCCGCGCAGCGGGTGATCTCGCTCGTGGTGCTGACCGCGGTCACCGGCATCTCGATCGCGCTCGCCGTCGTCGTGGACCGCGAGGGCATCGTGACGGTGCAGGCCGGCGGGTGGCCGGCCCCGATCGGCATCTCGCTGGTGGCGGACCGGCTGTCCTCGATCATGCTGGTCCTGGCCTCGCTGATGCTGTTGGCGGTGCTGGTGTACGCCATCGGCCAGCCCGGCGCCGAGCGCAACCACGTCGGCTTCCAGTCGGTGTACCTGATCCTGTCGGCGGGGGTCGCTGCGTCGTTCCTGACCGGCGACCTGTTCAACCTGTTCGTCGCGTTCGAGATGATGCTCACCGCCAGCTACGTGCTCATCACGCTCGGCGCCCGACGCGACCAGGTGCGCGCCGGCATGACCTACGTGGTCATCAGCCTGATCGCCTCGGCCCTCTTCCTGAGCGCCCTGGCGTTGATCTACACCACCACCGGCACCGTGAACCTGGCGGACCTGTCCGAACGCATGCAGGACGTGCCCGAGGGGCTGCGGCTCGCGTTCGCCCTGTTCCTGCTGGCGATCTTCGGCATCAAGGCCGGCCTGTTCCCGCTGTTCTCGTGGCTGCCGGACAGCTACCCGACCGCGCCGTCGGCGGTGACGGCGGTGTTCGCCGGCCTGCTGACCAAGGTGGGCGTGTACGCCATCATCCGCACCCAGACGCTGCTGTTCCCGGCGCAGGACCGGCCCCAGCACCTGATCCTGTGGATCGCAGGGGCCACCATGCTCGTCGGGGTGCTCGGGGCCATCGCCCAGGCGGACGTGAAGCGCATCCTGTCGTTCCACATCGTCAGCCAGATCGGCTACATGATCATGGGGCTCGGCTTCTTCACCGTGGCGGGCCTCGCCGGCGCGATCTTCTACGTGATCCACCACATCGTCGTGAAGACGACGCTGTTCCTGACGGGCGGACTGGTCGAGCACATCGGCGGGTCGGGACGGTTGAGCAGGGTCGGCAACATGGTCCGCACCGCCCCGGTCGTCGCGCTGCTGTTCCTGGTGCCGGCCCTCAGCCTGGCGGGGATCCCGCCGCTGTCCGGCTTCGTCGCGAAGTTCGCGCTCGTCAGCGCGGGCACCGAGCAGCACCGCTGGACGATCGTCGCGGTCAGCATCCTCGTGAGCCTCTTCACGCTCTTCTCGATGATGAAGATCTGGTCCGGCGTCTTCTGGAGCCCTGCCGAGGAGGCACCCGACGTCGAGCCCCACGCCGTCGGACGTTGGGGCGGTCCACTGCTGATGATCCTGCCGACGGCGGCGCTGGCAGTGCTCTCCCTGGCGATCGCGTTCGGCGCGGCGCCGCTCTACGACCTCGCCGAACGCGCCGCGGCCGACCTGCTGGACCCCCAGCGCTACGTGCAGGCGGTGCTGCCCCGATGAGCCGGCTCACGCTCGGTGCCCTGCTCCTGGTCATGTGGATCCTGATGTGGGGCGAGCTGTCGGTCGCGAACGTCGCCAGCGGCGTCGCGGTCATCGCCCTCCTGTACCTGGTCTTCCCCAGCTCGCGGCCCCTGGTGCCGAAGGGTCGGGTCCACCCCCTCGCGGCGCTCCATCTGGTCGGCTACTTCGTGTACTCGCTCGTGCTGGCGAACCTCTCGGTCACCAGCGCGGTGCTCGGCCGTCGTTCATCCATCCGCACCGGGTTCGTGACCGTGCCGCTCTGCGTGGACGACCCGGGGCTCATCACGCTGATCTCGACGATGACGGCGCTGACCCCCGGCTCGGTGGTCGTGCAGGTGTCGCGCCAGCCGGCGCAGGTGCGGGTCCACGCGTTCGGCCACGGCGACCCCGTCCTCGTCGCAGCGACGATCCGTCGCCTCGAAGAGCTGTGCATCCGGGCCATCGGCGACCCGGCGCAGCAGTTCGCCCTGGACTGCCGACTGCCGCTGACCGCCGACGACCTGGACGTCGAGGACGACTCGGAGGAGATCGGATGATCTCGTTGGTGACGCTGACGGTGCTCGCGATGGCCGGCGTCTGCTTCGTGGTCCGGCTCGCGCTCGGCCCGACGCTGCCCGACCGGGTGCTGGCGATGGACGGCCTGATCGTGGTCGGCGTGGCGGCGATCGCCGTGCGCGCGATGCAGACCGGCAACGGTGCGTTCCTGCCGGTGCTCGTGGTCCTGACGCTGGTGGGCTTCGTGTCGACCTCGGCCTCGGCGAGGTTCATCGAGTGGCGCGCCGTGCAGCTGCGTCGGGCCGATCGAGAGGGCGAGCCGCCGGAGGAGGGGCCGTGATCGGCGAGTGGGTGGCGCTCCTCGGCGCCGTGCTGGTCCTGCTCGCCGGTGTGGGCGCGCTGCGCCTGCGCGACACGTTCTCGCGCATGCACGCCCTGACCAAGGCCACGACGCTGGGGGTCGTGCTGGTGCTGATCGGTGCGGCGATCTACCTGGACCGTCCGAACGACTGGACCTCGCTGCTCCTGGCCGCGGCGATGCAGCTCATCACCTCGCCGGTCGCGGCGAACCTGCTCGGACGTTCGACCTGGCTGCTGCAACGCGCCGCGTCGCAGGTGGGACCACCGGGCGAGCTGCCCGACGCCGCCGAGGGCTGACCGAGGCCGGTCGGCCGAGCCGGCTGCTCCCGCCTCAGATGGCGGTGAGCACGATCCAGGCGAAGAAGCCGACGACGAGGATGGCCAGCACGAGGACGATCGGCCAGCCGCCGAACGCCTCCTTGCGCTTCATCTTGATCTCGTACTCGCGGTTCTCCGGCGAACCCACCTTCGGCAGGTGGTGCTGTTCCGGCTTGCGCGGCTTCCCGCCCTTGCTACCCACGTCCGGCACTGTATCCCGGCACCGCGACGACGCGGTGGGTCCCACCGACGGCCCGGGCCGGGCTCGTGCCGCAGCGGCGGATCAGCGACACGCAGCGATCCTGCGGTAGCATGGGCGGACATACCACGTCGGGGTGGGCCGCCTCCCGAGCAGAGCCGGCACCCAGACGATCGGGAGCGGTCCCCGTGGGGACCGCAGCGGAGAACACTCCCCGGTGTCCGCTGGCCGCACGTGGCCGTCACCAGAGCAACGGTGACCAGACGTCCTGCACGCAACCGCCGGGGCCCGTCTGCGCACACAGCTGCGCCGAGGAGCACATGCACGAAGAAGGGGACGCACCGAAGGTGGCCACCGCGCCGCAACCGCTGCCACGCGGCTTCGAGTACGCGGTCGAGGCCGCGGCCGCTGCCGAGGCCACCGCGGCGCAGCTGGCGATGCTGGAGGAGCACCAGTCCGAGTGGCGCTGGACCCTCGAGCGGCTGCTGCACGGCACCGACGAGGCGATCGAGTCGGTGCGCGACCTGGACAGCCCGGAGCGCGACCAGATCCTGGCGGACTTCGAGGAGGAGCGCGACCGGCTCGAGGCGGCGCTCGCCCGCCTCGTGGGTGACACCCGCGCCGGCCAGGACCCGCTGCTGCTCGAGTCCGCCGGCGATGTGCGGCTGCAGGCGTCGTGGGACGCAGGTCGGCTCGTCGTCTGGGCCGCCGGTCCCGGCACCGCGCCCGCGACGGCGGACGAGCTGGCGCAGCGCATGGAGCGTGCCGGCGTCGTCGCCAGCGGCTGGACCTCGCACCCTCCGGTGAAGCTGCCGTCGGGCGCAGATTTATCTGGGACTCGGC
>JAFAFZ010000413.1 GCA_023423215.1 Actinomycetes bacterium | reverse complement strand
CCCGAGTGGTCGGGCAGGGCGCTGGCCGGCGACGAGTCCCGCCGCGCCGGCGTTCGACGACAGGCCGGTCTCGCCGGCCGAGTTCGCGCCGGCGGGGTCCCGGCCGGCGGCGTCCTCGAGGGTGGTGGTGACGTCGGCGACGAAGCGGTACCCGCGGCCGCGCACGTTGCGGATGGTGTGCTGCGCCCTGCCGTCGTCTCCGACCGCGCGGCGCACCTCCTTGATGCGCGTCGTCAGCGCCGATTCGGACACGAAGCGGTGGCCCCACACCTCATCGAGCAGCGCCTCCTTCGACACCACGTCGTCCCGACGTTCGATCAGGACCGCGAGCAGGTCGAAGGCCTGCGGTTCCAGGTGCTCGGGTCGTCCGTCCCGGTGGAGCTCACGGGTGCGCAGGTCGATGCGGCACGAACCGAACGAGTACACGGCCCGATGGTACGGGGGATGACCGGCGTCGGCGCCCGACGGACGTCTCGGCGCTCCGGCTCAGCGGTGCGTGCGAGCGACGGGCAGCTCGGCCCATACGGTCTTGCCGAGCTCGGACGGCTCGCTGGCCCAGCGGGTGCACAGGGCGTCGACGAGCCGGAGGCCGCGATCGGTCTCTTCGAGCGCCGACAGGTCGCGGAAGGTCGCCGGTGAGACGTCGCAGTCCTCGACAGCGACGCAGAGGGTGTCGGGGGTGAGGACGACGGTGACCAGCAGCGCCGCGCAGGCCGTGTGCACGATCACGTTCGAGACGAGCTCGCTCACGACGACCTGCGCATCCGGTTCGAGGTCCGCCCGCTCGGCGACGGCCAGGAAGTCGTGCACGAGCCGTCGTGCTGCGAACGGCGCCTCGAGCGACGCAGCCAGCTCGACCGGGCCGACGCTCCTGCCCTCGCCCAGATGAGCACTGTGGTGTGACGAACTCACGCGGTGCTCCCAGCGGCGACGGTCGAGAACTGGTCCTACCCCCGTCCCCTGCGGTGCAACCGCCGAACCGCCCGGCGGCGGCCCGACGTCCCGAGGTCCGGAACCACCGGCTCGGCGGATCGATGGAGGGCCCGCGAGGGCGACCGTCCATACTGGGGCGGAGTGACCGCCGACAGCGCTGCAGAACTCGCCAGCTACCGACTGTTGGCCGACGCCCTCCCCCACCTGGTGTGGATCGCGCGGGACGACGGGGTGGTCACGTACTACAACCACCGCGTCGCGCGCTACGACGGCCTCGGCGCCGCCGCGGACGGCACGTACGAGTGGGGTCCGGTCGTCCACCCGGACGACCTGGCGCACACCGAGCAGGCCTGGGCCCGGTCGGTCGAGACCGGCGCCGAGTACGAGTGCGAGCACCGCATCCGGATGGCGGACGGCTCGTTCCGCTGGCACCTCAGCCGCGCGCTGCGGCTGGACACGCAGGCGGGGCCGATGTGGTTCGGCACGGCCACCGACACGCAGCTGCTCGAGGAGACCCGTGAGGCCCTCGCCGCCAGCGAAGCCCGGCTCCGGTCGGTGTTCTCGACCATCGACCAGGGCTTCTGCCAGTGCGAGCTCGTGCTCGACGAGGACGGCACGCCGGTGGACTACCGCTTCCTCGAGACGAACGACCTGTTCGAGGAAGCCACCGGCCTGCGCGATGCGGCGGGCCACACGGCGCTCGAGCTCGTGCCGTCGCTCGAGCCGTACTGGCTCGAGACCTACGCACGCGTCGCGCTGGGCGACGAGCCGCTGCGCTTCCAGCAGGACTCGGCGGCGTTGGGACGTCGCTTCGACGTGTTCGTGACGCCGATCGCACCGAAGGGCCGCTTCGCCCTCGTGTTCTCCGACATCACCGCGCCCCACGCCGCGCTGGTGGCGCTCCAGGAGAGCGAGCAGCGGTTCAGCAACATGGCGGACCACGCCCCGGTGATGATCTGGATCACCGACGCGGACGGCACGTGCACGTACCTGAACCGGCGGTGGTACGAGTTCACCGGCCAGTCGACCGACGAGGCGCTGGGCTTCGGCTGGCTGGCCGCCACCCACCCGGACGATCGGGACCTGGCCCAACAGGTCTTCCTGGACGCCACGGCGCGACGGTCGGCGTTCCGGTTGGACTACCGCCTGCGGCGAGCGGACGGCGAGTACCGGTGGGCGGTCGACGCGGCGTCGCCCCGCTTCGACGACGACGGCCGCTTCCTGGGCTTCGTGGGGTCGGTGCTCGACATCACCGACCGCAAGCTCGCGGAGCAGGTCCTGATGGAGCAGCGCGACCGCGAGCACGACGTCGCCCTGCGCCTGCAGCAGTCGATGCTCCCGGCCAGCCCGGTCGACGACGACCGCATCGAGCTGGCGACGACCTACGTCCCTGGGGCGGACCACCTGCAGGTCGGCGGCGACTGGTTCGAGACCTTCCACCTGCGCGACGGACGTGTGGGCCTGGTCGTCGGTGACGTCGTCGGGCACCACATCGAAGCCGCCGCCGCGATGGGCCAGCTGCGGGCCGGGCTGCTGGCGCTGAGCGCGCACGCCGGCTCGCCCGCCGAGCTGCTCCGCGAGCTGGACGACTTCGCCCAGCGCAACGCGATCACCGACTTCGCCACCGCGCTCTGCATCTTCCTCGACCCCACCGACGGCGCGTTCGAGTACTGCTCCGCCGGTCACCCGCCCGCGCTGCGCTGCCCGGTGTCCGGACCGGCGCGGTGGCTCGACGCAGTGCGAGCGGCTCCCCTCGGGGTGCTCCCGCCCGGCGACCGTCCGACGGCGAGCGACGTCCTCGAGCCCGGCGAGGTGCTGGTCGCCTACTCCGACGGGCTGGTCGAGCGCCGAGGCGAGTCGATCGACGTGGGCCTGGCGCGCCTGGCCGACACCATCGAGCGCCACCGCACGTTGAGCACCCAGGAGCTGTGCTCCGCCACGCTCGCCGCAGCCGCTGACGGCCACGGCCTCGAGGACGACACCGTCATCCTCGCCCTCCGCCGCTTCGACTGAGCGGACCGAACCGGCGAGTTTGCTCGCCGCCTCCGCTGGGAACCGCCCGGCGACCGCGCGCCGATCCGAGGAGGAGAAGTGGCGTGAGCTCGGTCCTGTGGTACGTGCACGACCACGGCGTCGGACACCTCCGGCGGTGCCAAGCGGTCCTCCCCCACCTGCGATCCGACGTCGTGGTCGCGTCGTCGCTCCCGGCGCTGGACCGGCGCGTTCCGGGGATCCGCACCGCGACGCTCCCGAGCGATCGCGTCGAGCGGCCGGAGCTCGGGCCGGGCCCGCTCCACTACGCGCCGCGGGGGCC
>JAFAFZ010000393.1 GCA_023423215.1 Actinomycetes bacterium | reverse complement strand
CGCCCACCCCCCCCCCCCCCGGCGCGGCGGCCCGCCCGCCCCGCCACTCCACGAAGGTGGCGCCGCCGGCCGCGGCCAGCAACTCGCGTCGCTCGGTCATGGTGCGACCCAGTCGGCGGAGGAGGCGGACCATCCGATCGCTGTCCTCCACGCCGACCACCCCGGCGCACTGCGGGAGCTCGTCCACCTCGGCCAGGCTGCCCGACCCTGCGTCCAGCCCGTAGAGGTGCAGGTCGCCCGGTCCGTGGCGGCGCGCCAGGTCGAGTGCGATCCGACGCAGGGTGGTGGACTTCCCGAATCCGAGCTGGCCGCACGCCAGCGCGTTGCCGACCTTCGTGAGGTCGATGAGGTAGGGCTCCTGGCGCTGGAGGTCGGGCCGGTCCAACAACCCGGCGTGTGCGACCAGCCGATCGACGGGCACGTCGAGCTCGTCGACCGCGGCGGCCGGGTCGCCGGCGGTCAGGTCATCGGGCAGCGGGTCGAGCCAGAGCGACCGAGCAGCCCGGAGCCCGCCGGACCTGCACGCGTCGAGCGAGGCGTCGACGATCAGGTCGAGCTCGGTGGCCGGCACGAGATCGCCGGCGCCGTTCGATGCGGCACCGTCCCCCGCGGCAGGCTCGGGCAGTGCTCGAGGCGGCGAGCCGGGGCGATGTACCGAGACCTGCGCCACCGACCCCGAGACGGGCGCGGTCACCCGCACGGCTTGGAACCCGAGCAGGTCACCCGCTGCGCCTCGGCGGATGAACCCCCGACCGCGAGCCTGATCGTCCAGGCGGGCGGCCTCGACGCTGCCGAGCATCTCCCGCGACTCCTCGTCGCGGCCGCCCCGCAGACAGACCCACAGGTTCGTGTTGGTGCGCACCGCGTGGCTGACCGCGCCGGTCGGGCTCTGACAGGCGAGCAGCAGGTGGATGCCGAGGCTGCGGCCCTGCGTGGCGACGGTGTCGAGCCGCCCGCGCACGTCCTCGCGCTGGCGGACGAGCTCGGCGAACTCGTCGATCACCACCAACAGGTCGGGCAGCGCGTCCACACCGGCGCGGGCCTGGTACTCGATGATGTTGGGCACCGCCGCGTCGGCCAGGAGCTGCTTGCGGCGCTTGATCTCGGCGTCCAGTGCGGTGAAGGCACGTCCGACCAGGTCACCGTCGGTCTCCAGGTCCGTGACGAGCCCGGCGATGTGGGGCAGGCGCTCCAACGGGGCGAAGGTGGCGCCGCCCTTGTAGTCGATCAGGAAGAGGTTCAGGTCCTCGGGGGAGTGGGTCACCGCGAGTGCCGCGAGGAAGCTCAGCAGGAGCTCGCTCTTGCCGGATCCCGTGATGCCGGCGATGACGCCGTGCGGACCGTGCTCTCGCATCGCCATCTGGACGGCGACCCCGTCGTCGTCGACCGCGAGCGTGGCACTGACCCGGGTGTCTCGCGGCCTGCGCCAGACGGCGCCCAGGTCGAGCTGCGTCGGATCGATGCCGTTGAGATCACACAACCCGCCCTCGCCGGTGGAGGGCGCTCGACGGTCCCCTGGTGTCAGCGGTGCGAGGGCCATGGCGATGCGCTCCGCGTGCTCCGGAACCAGACGCTCCACCTGGACCGTCCCCGTGACCGCCCGACTCGGCATGCCGGTGAGCTCGCCGGTCCGTCGCTCGTCCACCCGGAGCAGCGATGCGAGTCCCGACGGGAGCTCACGGGACGATCTGGCGGTCAGCACGGCCAGACCTCGTCCCCCGATCCTGGCCAGGATCTCCTCGGGGCCGGCAGGTCGCGCGGACGCCGGGAGGACGACCAAGTGCAGAAGATCGTGTCCGTCCGGTTCGCGACGAAGGATCGCGAGGAGGTCGGTGGCCAGCTGACGCGCCGACTCGGCGCCGTCGGCGACCGTCGTGCGCGAGCCGGCCACGGCGTGCGGAAGCCACCGCGACCAGTCCCAGGTACCGTGCGGGTCGAGCACCCAGACCCGCAGGTCGGTCGGGGGGTGCAGACATCCCGCCTCGACGATCATCCGCCCCGCCAGCGCCTCGACGACGTCGGCGTCGCCGACCAGCCCGATCGACGGGACGTCCGATGCGGGCACGCACACAGGGACGTCGCTGACCAGGCGATGGGCGTCGAGCAGGTCGGTCAGCTCGGCCTCGAGCGGACTCCCGGTCCTGAACTGCGTGCCGAGGTCGACCCGGGTCGGCACCGCGCCGGTGCCGAGTCGGAGGGCCAGTGCATCGGGATGCCCCGCCCGACGGGACCACAGCGCCGGCTCCAGGAGCCGCACCCTTCGTTCCAGCTCATCGGCATCGGGGGACAGCTCCCAGTAGGCAGCGGCCTGGTCCCGGCGCGTCGTGGCCAGGTCCTTGTCCAGTTCACGCAGCTCGCGGCGGAACTGCGCTGCCCGACCCTTGCGGCGGGCCTGGTCGGCGAGGATCCCCGCCCCGAGCGCCAGCGCGCCCGCCGTCGCCGCCACGATGCCGAACACCGCGTACTCCGGACGGATGACCGCGATCACGAGTCCGACCGACACAGCGGCGATGCCGCCGAGGATCTGCCATCCGATCCCCCTGCCACGCCACCCGGGTGATTCGGGCGGCGTCGGGAGCCGGACCAGGTGCGGCTCGGGCGGCAAGGTCGTGCGAGGAAGGCTGGGGACCGTGGCCGCAGCAGTGGGCGTCAGCTGGGTCGAGGCACGTCGGAGCCGCCGGACCGACTCCGACGACAGCTCGACCAGCACGAGCTCGTCCCCCGGTCGGACGCCGGTGCCGCTCCAGTGGTCGTCGGGCAGCAGGAGTAGGCCGTCCCGGCGTCGGCACAGGGTCGGCACCGAGGCGACGATGCCCAGCTCGGCCGCAACCGAACGGGCGACGTCACCCACCAGGCTGCCGCCACCCGCTTCGATGACGAGCACCTCGCCGCGGTCGGAGGCGGCGGCGCGGACCTGCACCTCGACCGACGGGTCCACGGGGGCGGCACGTCGCAGTCGCACGGTCGCGGACGACGAACCCAACTCGAGCACGTCGTCGTCACGCGCGACCGCCCGCGAGGTGACCGATCGCCCGTCGAGTCGTGTCCCGTTGGACGAGCCGAGCTCCTCGACCTGCACGTGGTCCGTCGCCGGGGACAGCCGGAGGTGGCGCGCCGACACTCGGA
>JAFAFZ010000363.1 GCA_023423215.1 Actinomycetes bacterium | reverse complement strand
ACGACGATCTCGACCGTCGAGCCCGAGTCGACCTCGGCGTCCTTCCCGGGGTCCTGCGAGACGACGTTGCCGGCCGGCACCTCGGCGCTGGGGCCGTTGGTCACCTTGGCGACCAGGTCGGCGTCCTGGAGCCGCTGCTCGGCCTCGGCCTGGGGCAGCCCGACGACCGACGGAACCGTCACCTGCGTCGCGTCGTCGTTGCTGGTGATGAACCAGAAGAGCAGGCCGCCCAGGAGGGCGAGCAGCACGATGAGCAGGCCGATGAACAGCGCCGTGCGCGGCTTCTTCTCCTCGGGCTCGTCGTCGGGGTAGGGCTCGTCGGCCAGCACGGCCGCCCCGACGGTCGTCGCGGGCTGCATGGTGGTCGCCTGGTCGTCGGGGGGCAGGGCGGCGGCGCCGACGAGGGCGGCCTCACGCTCGGCCACGGTCTGCTCGCCGCCCAGGAACCGGCCCAGGTCCGCACGCAGGTCCTCGGCGGTCGCGTAGCGGTCGTCGGGCCGCTTCTGGAGCAGCTTCATGATGATCGCCTCGAGCCCGGGCGGCAGGCCCGACACGAGCGTCGACGGCCGCGGGGGCTCGTCCTGCACGTGCTTGTAGGCGATCGCCAACGGGGTGTCCCCGGTGAACGGCGGACGGCCCGTGACCATCTCGAAGAGCACGACGCCGAGGGAGTACAGGTCGGAGCGGGGGTCGACCGGCAGGCCCTGGGCCTGCTCGGGCGAGAAGTACGTCGCGGTGCCCATGACCGAACCGGCCTGGGTCAGCTCGTCGTCCGGCGACGAGAGCGCACGTGCGATGCCGAAGTCGGTGACCTTGGACTGCCCGGTCTTGGTGAGCAGCACGTTGCCGGGCTTCACGTCGCGGTGCACGACGCCGCGGGAGTGGGCGAAGCCGAGCCCGGCCGCCACCTCGGCGGCGATCTCGGCGGCGCGGTTCGGGTGCAGCGGACCGTCGCTGCGCAGCACCTGCGACAGCGAGGGGCCGTCCACGTACTCCATGACGATGAAGTAGGTGCCGTCCTGCGCGCCCCAGTCGAAGACGCCCACGATGTTGGCGTTCGAGAGGTTCGCGGCGGCCTGCGCCTCACGTCGGAAGCGCTCGACGAACGACGGATCGGTGGCGAACTCCGGCACGAGCTCCTTGACCGCGACCGGGCGGTCCAGCGCACGATCGCGTGCCAGGTAGACCTGGGCCATGCCCCCTCGGGCGAGACGACGATGGATCTCGTAGCGGTCGTTCAGGACGCGCGGGGTCTGCTCAGCCATGCCGGGGCCAGCGTAGAGTGCCGCTCCGCGCCGACCGTGTCATCCGCGCCGCCGCGGACCCGGTGCGCCGGCGGTCACGGGGCGGCCAGCGCCGCTTCGATGACGGCCTTGGCGACCGGGCCGGCGACCCGGTTGCCGGTGGCGCCGGTCGCCGCACCGTCCACGCCCTGGACCATCACGGCGACCGCCACCGTCGGTTCCTGTCCGGGCGGCCCGGCGAAGGCGATGATCCACGCGTGCGACTTCGGCGGGGTGACGCCCAGCTGCGCCGTGCCCGTCTTGGCGCCGACCTCGACGCCGGGGATCTGCAGCCTCGACGCCGTGCCCTGCTCGACCACGCCGACCATCGCGCGGCGCAGGATCTCGGCGTGCTCGGGCGTCATCGAGTCGCGCCACGGGTTCGGCTCGTAGCTGTCGACCACGTCGCCGTCTCGGGCGCGGATCTCGCTCATCACGTGGGGGGTCATGATGCGCCCCTCGTGCGCGACCCCCGCCGCGACCAGGGCCATCTGCAGCGGCGTCGCCGCCACGTCGTTCTGTCCGATCGCCGTCTGGGCGAGCGCCGGGGTGTTCTCGTACACCGGGGCGGCGCCCTCGGGACGGCTGACCACCGCGCCGAAGTCGGTGGGGTACACGGACTCGGCGGGCCGGGTCAGGTCGATCGGCGGCGTGTCGTTGAAGCCCGCCGCTTCGGCTGCCGCGATCATCGGATCGGGGCCCAGCTGCTCCGCGGCCATCTGCGCGAACGACGAGTTGCAGGAGCGCTCGAGGATCGGGAAGAGCGTGCCGCCGCACGACGACCCGTCGAAGTTCGAGATCGGGCGGGTGGTCAGCGGCGGGGTGTACGAGGTGACGACCGGGTAGTCCGGGCTGGTCTCGGTCACCAGGCCGGAGGTCAGGCCGGCGGTCGCGGTCACGACCTTGAACGTGGACCCGGGGAAGAAGCGGTCCTGGTACGCGCGGGACAGCAGGGGCTTCGACGGCGCGGCGTCCAGCAGCGACTTCACCGCCTCGGCCTGGTCGCCGTCGTTGGTCGAGATCGCGTTCGGGTCGAAGCTCGGGCTCGAGTACATCGCCAGGACGCCGCCGGTGCGGGGATCGAGCGCGACGACCGAGCCCTCGACCGGCGAGCCGTCCGCGTGGTTGCCGAGCAGCGCGAGCGCGTCCTTCGCGGTCTGCTGCACGTTCGACCTCACGGTCAGCACGACGTCACCCTCGCTCGAAGGGTCCGAGAAGAAGCCCGAGAGCTCGTGGAACTGCAGCGAGGGCGTGCGGCCGGTCAGCTCGGCGTTGTAGGTGCGCTCGACGCCGGTCGCGCCCAGCCGGAACGAGTAGTAGCCGGTCAGGTGCGCGTACAGGTCGCCGAAGGGGTACACGCGCTGGTAGCGCAGCTCGGCGCGACGCTCCTCGGAGGTCGCCGCGATCTGGCCGTCCGCAGTGACGATGTCGCCGCGGGGCCGGTTGAAGTCGCGCAGCTGGGTCCGGGTGTTCTCGGGGCGGTCGTTGTACTTCGACGCGTCCAGCACCTGGATCTGGTTGAGCTTCACGAAGACCGCGACGTAGCAGACCATGATGACCACGCCGAGGATCCGGATCTGCTTGTTCACGGCCTCAGACCGCCACTGCGGGGCTGGGCCCACGTTGCTCGGTCTGGTCCGAGATGCGCACCAGCAACGCCAGCAGGATGTAGTTCGCCACGAGCGACGAGCCGCCGTAGGACACGAACGGCAGGGTGACGCCGGTGAGCGGCAGCAGGCGCGTCACGCCCGCCACGATGATGAACGCCTGGAACGCGATGAGCGTGGTCAGGCCGACCGCCAGCAGCGCGCCGAACGGGTCCGACGAGCGGCGCGCCTCGCCCAGGCCCGCGCCGGCGAGCAGCAGGAAGGCGCACAGGACCGCCGTGGCACCCACCAGGCCCAGCTCCTCACCGATGACGGCGAAGATGAAGTCGGTCTCGTCGTAGGGGATCCGTCCGGCGACGCCGAGGCCGGGCCCGGTGCCGGTCGTGCCGCCCCACGCGAGCGCGTAGGCCGCCTGGATGACCTGGAAGCCCTTGTCCGCCGGGTCGGACCACGGGTCCAGCCAGATGGTGACGCGGGTCTGCACGTGGGAGAACGCACGCCACGCGACGTACGCACCCGCGGCGAAGAGCGTCATGCCGACGACGACGTAGCTGGTGCGCCCGGTGGACACCCACAGCATGACGATGAACAGCACGAAGAACAGGAGGGCGGAGCCGAGGTCCCGCTGGAACACCATGACGAGCAGCGAGAAGCCCCAGGCGAGCAGGATCGGGGCGAAGTGCTTCGGGTCGGGGGTGTTCAGCCGGCCGATGCGGAACGTGGCCACGCCGAGCAGCTCCCGCCGGTCGACCAGGTAGCCGGCGAAGAAGATGGCGAGCGCGATCTTCGCGAGCTCGCCCGGCTGGAACCCGACGGGGCCGAGCGCGACCCAGATGCGCGAGCCGTTGATGTTGCGGCCGATGCCGGGCAGGAGCGGCAGCACGAGCAGCACGACGCCGAGCAGGCCGAACGTGTAGCGGTAGCGCTGCAGCAGCCGCACGTCGCGCACGACGACGAGCGTGCCGACGTAGCCGACGATGCCGACGGCGGTCCACGACGCCTGGAGCGCGGCCAGGTCGCCGTCGAGGCGGGCGATGAACACGTAGCCGATGCCGTTGAGCAGGGCGGCCAGCGGCAGGAACAGCGGGCTGGCGGTCGGTGCCAGGCGGCGGTTCGCCAGGTGCGGCACGAGCAGCAGCCCGACGATGACGCCCAGGAACGGCACCAGGTCGGCGGGCAGCGAGGCGCTGCGGCCCAGGCTGGCGAGCGCATAGGTGCCGCAGATGATGAGCACCGCCAGGATGAGCAGGCCGAGCTCGGTCGTGCGCCGGCGGCGTCCCAGCGCCGTCAGGGCGGCGTCCTGCGCGTCGCGGTCCGCGACGGTGGCCGTCACGCGGGCGGCGGGACCGTGGCCGCCGGATCGGGCACGGGCGCCGCC
>JAFAFZ010000370.1 GCA_023423215.1 Actinomycetes bacterium | reverse complement strand
GCGCGAGGAGCACGCCGAGCGCTGCGGCGCGGAGACGGCCCGGTCGTGGTGATCCAGGGGCGGGGGTGGGCGTGGTGCCGGCGTGCATGGGGCCTCCGATGGGGTCGTCGCGGCGGGTTCGCCGGCGCCGAGCGAGCGGCCGCCAGCGTAGTGAGGGCCCCCGCCGGCGCCCGGATGCCGCTGGGCCGACGCTCAGCCGGCCCTCAGGCGGGTGGTCGCACGGCCATCGAGTCGGGCGACACCATCACGCTCGACGGGTCGACGACCTCGAAGTCGTCCGCGGTCAGCTGCGACAGCGACCGCAGGTCCTGGGCGTCCCAGCGTGCATCCACCGTGCCGCGCACGTTGAAGCCGGGCCCGGTGTCCGACAGCACGATGCCGTAGCGACGGGTCGCCTCGGCGATGACCCGGGCCTGGGGGCCCAGGCCGCTCAGGTCCGCGTCGGCCTTCAGTCGGAGCCACGCGCCCATCGGCGGCGCGTCGGGGTCGTTCGAGCGGCCGTCGGTGTTGCGCGCCGGCCACACGTGTTGACCGACGGCGGTGATCCACGAGGAGCCGAGGATGACGTGCTCGATCGAGCCGGAGGCGACCTCCGGGTAGGTGATGGTGCCGGCCAGCAGGGGCAGCCCGGCGACGATCGTCGAGCCGGTGGGGTAGTCGACCGAGTCCATCGACCAGTTCGCTCCGGCGCCGGCCTGCCAGCGGCCGAACCAGTTGCGCGTCGCGATCAGCTCCCACACCTGGCGGGTCTCGACGTCGACCGCGACGTAGTGCTGGTCGAAGTGGTACGTCGGCAGGCCCTCGATGTACGCCGGGTCGGTCATCGGATACGGCCCGGGGAACGACGTCTCGGGGTACTGGGTCAGCTCGACGTCGACCCGCGGCGTCGCCTCGTCGACCAGGTTGAACGGGACGCCCCAGACGACGCCCTCGGTGACCGTGCCCCGGAAGTTCGCCCGCAGCTCCATGCCGTCCTGCGAGGCGATCCAGCGGTCGCTGTCGGCCGAGACCGGCAGGTCGGCGGCGGTGCGGCGCAGCACCGAGTCCTCGGGCTGCAGCACGGGCAGCGCAGGGAACTCGGGCACGAAGAACGGCGGCGGCCGGTGCACGATCGAGAGCACCAGACCGAGCACGGCGAGGGCGCCGCACACCGCGATGGACACAGGCGGACCGAGCGGCTCGGTCGCCCGCCGCCGACGTACCAGGCGCACCACGACGGCGACGACCAGCGCGAGCAGGCCGACGACGAACAGCAGGCGCACGAGTCCGAGCACCAGGAAGTCGGAGCCGGGCACCAGCACCTGGGGCCCGTCGATCACCAGCTCCTCCGCCTGCACGGCGGCGAGCGTACTGCGAGGGGTCAGCCGACCTTCTTCTGGGCCTGGCGGCGACGGTTCGAGTACTTCGCCTTCAGGTAGTCGCGGTTCATCATCGCGATGAAGTCGATCGAGATCTCCTTCGGGCAGGCCTCCTGGCACTCCCCGTGGTTCGTGCAGGAGCCGAAGAACTCCTCCATCTTCTCGACCATCGCCTCGGAGCGCTGCAGCCGCTCGGGCTGGCCCTGGGGCAGCAGGTTCAGGTGCTGCATCTTGGCGGCGGTGAACAGGTTCGCCGCCGAGTTCGGGCAGGCCGCCACGCAGGCGCCGCAGCCGATGCACGCCGCGGCGTCCATGGCGGCCTCGGCGGCGTCCTTCGCGACGGGGATGATGTTGGCGTCCGGCGCCGCGCCCGTGTTGACCGAGATGTACCCGCCGGCCTCGACGATGCGGTCGAACGCGGCACGGTTGACCACGAGGTCCTTGATGATCGGGAAGCCCGCGGCGCGCCAGGGCTCGATGACGATCTCGTCGCCGTCGGAGAACTTGCGCATGTGGAGCTGGCAGGTGGCGGTGCCCTTCTGCGGACCGTGCGCCTGGCCGTCGATCATCAGGCCGCAGCTGCCGCAGATGCCCTCTCGGCAGTCGTGGTCGAACGCGATGGGCTCGCGGTCGGACTCGATCAGCTGCTCGTTGACGTAGTCGAGCATCTCGAGGAACGACGCGTCGTCGGCGACCGCGGTCGTGTACTCCTCGAAGTGGCCGGGCTCGTCGGGCGAGGACTGGCGCCAGACCTTCAGCTTCAGGTTCAGGGTGTTGCTCACGATTCCGTCTTCCCTGTCGTCTCTGCTCGGCGGGTCACTTGTAGCTGCGCTGGGTCAGCGTGACGTTCTCGAACACGAGCGGTTCCTTGTTGAGGATCGCGTCGTTCTGGATGTCGGGGCCGCCGTACTCCCAGGCGCCGACGTAGGCGAAGTTCTCGTCGTCGCGCTTCGCCTCGCCCTCTTCGGTCTGGTGCTCCTCGCGGAAGTGGCCGCCGCAGGACTCCTCGCGGTGGAGCGCGTCGCGCACCTTCAGCTCGGCCATCTCCATGAAGTCCGCCACGCGCAGCGCCTTCTCGAGCGACTGGTTGTAGCTCTGGCCCTCGCCGAGGACCTTGACGTCGGACCAGAACTCCTCGCGGATGGCGGGGATGTCCTTGAGCGCCGTCTCGAGCCCGGCCTTGTTGCGGCTCATGCCGCAGTAGTCCCAGACGAGCTTGCCGAGCTGGCGGTGGTAGTGGTCGACCGAGTGCGTGCCCTTGACCGCCAGCAGCTGGTCGACGCGGTCCTGGGTGTCGGCGAGCGACGAGGTGAACGCCTCGTGGGTCGTCTCGAGCGGCGAGGTGCCGAGCAGGTCGGACAGGTAGCCGGCGACGGTCTCGGGAGCGACGAAGTAGCCGTCCGCCAGGCCCTGCATCAGCGCCGACGCACCGAGCCGGTTGGCGCCGTGGTCCGAGAAGTTCGCCTCGCCCAGCGCGAACAGACCGGGGATGGAGGTCTGCAGGTTGTAGTCCACCCACAGGCCACCCATCGTGTAGTGGGTCGCCGGGTAGATGCGCATCGGCACGACGTAGGGATCCTCGCCGGTGATGCGCTCGTACATGTCGAACAGGTTCCCGTAGCGGGCCTTGATCGTGTCCTTGCCGAAGCGGTCGATCGCGTGCGAGAAGTCCAGGTACACGCCGTTCTGGAGCGGGCCGACGCCGCGCCCCTGGTCGACGGCGGTCTTGGCGTTGCGGGACGCGACGTCGCGGGGGACCAGGTTGCCGAACGCGGGGTACTTGCGCTCGAGGAAGTAGTCGCGCTCGCCCTCGGGGATGTCGCCCGGGGCCCGGGTCTCGCCGATCTGCTCGGGCACCCAGATGCGGCCGTCGTTGCGCAGCGACTCGGACATCAGTGTGAGCTTCGACTGGAACTCGTCCGCCGGCGGGATGCAGGTCGGGTGGATCTGCGTGTAGCAGGGGTTCGCGAACGCCGCGCCCTTCTTGTGGGCACGCCAGGTCGCGGTGACGTTGCAGGCCTTGGCGTTCGTCGACAGGAAGTAGACGTTGCCGTAGCCGCCCGTCGCCAGCAGGACCGCGTGGGCCGAGTGCGAGCTGACCTCGCCGGTGAGCAGGTCGCGGGCGGTGATGCCGACGGCGCGACCCTCGTGGGTCACGACGTCGAGCATGTCCATGCGGTTGTAGAGCTTGACCGTGCCCAGGTGGATCTGGCGGGCGAGCGCCTGGTAGGCGCCGAGCAGCAGCTGCTGGCCGGTCTGGCCGCGTGCGTAGAAGGTGCGGGCCACCTGCGCGCCGCCGAACGAGCGGTTGTCGAGCAGGCCGCCGTACTCACGGGCGAAGGGCACGCCCTGGGCCGTGGCCTGGTCGATGATGTTCACCGACACCTGGGCCAGGCGGTACACGTTGCCCTCTCGGGCGCGGTAGTCGCCGCCCTTGATCGTGTCGTAGAAGAGGCGGTGGACGCTGTCGCCGTCGTTCTTGTAGTTCTTCGCGGCGTTGATGCCGCCCTGTGCGGCGATCGAGTGCGCCCGGCGCGGCGAGTCGTGGTACGTGAAGACGCTCACGTTGTACCCGGCCTCGCCGAGCGACGCGGCGGCCGCGGCGCCGGCCAGGCCGGTGCCGACGACGATCACCTCGAACTTGCGACGGTTCGCCGGGTTGACCAGCTTCAGGTCGAACTTGTGGTTGTCCCACTTGTCGGCCAGCGGGCCGGCGGGGATCTTGGAGTCGAGCGTCAGTGCCACGTGGGTGCTGCTCCTGTGGGGGAATCGGTCGTAGGGCCGGCGGCGATCAGGTGAGCTGCGGTGCGGTTCGACGGCAGGGTGCGGTCCGACGGCGCGACGCGAGGGCGGTGCACGGCGTCGTCAGTGGACGATGCCGGCGAGCACGGCGATGGGGAAGGCGCAGTTGACGCCGGCGACGACGACGGCGAACCCGACGGCGAAGCCACGGCGCACGCCGTTGTAGCGGGGGTTGTTCATGCCGATGCTCTGGAACATCGACCAGCCGCCGTGGAACAGGTGGATGCCCAGGGCGATGTTGCTGACGATGTAGATGATCGACACGGGCCAGCGCTCGAAGCGCGCGACCAGGTTGTCGTAGGCGGCGCCACGTACGAAGTCCGGGTTGGCGAAGCCCCAGGTCAGATCCGCCAGGTGGAAGATCAGGTAGAGCCCGATGATGATCCCGGTCCAGCGCATCGTGCGGGAGGCGAAGCTGACCGCGATGTAGTCCCGCGGCGACTGGTACTTGATCGGCCGCGAGCGGTGGTTCATCCGGGTCAGCGAGTACGCCGACTGGATGTGGAAGAAGAACAGCACGATCAGGCCGATGCGCAGGCCCCACAGCGGCACGTGGTGGGGGAGGATCGGGTAGAGCAGCGAGCGGAGCGACTCGGCGTAGTGGTCGAACTCCGTGCGGCCGAGGAACATCTTCAGGTTGCCGACCATGTGGGCGAAGACGAAGCCCATCAGGCCGATGCCCGTCAGCGCCATCACCCACTTCTTGCCCACCGCCGTGGAGTAGAGCTCCACCAGCCAGATCTTGTGCTGCTTGCGGGGGCCGTTGACCTCGGGAGCCTCGGCTCCGGGGCGACGCTCCATGGCCTGCGTCATGCGCTTCTCCTGGGCGGACCAGCCGGCCGGGCGACGTGCCCGGACGAGCGTGAAACTAGTGCGCGCCCTCACCGGCCGACCAAACCATGTTCAGCGGGCGCACGGTGGGTTCGTGCAGCCATTCTCCCACCACCGCAGGGCGGCGACCATGCACGCGGCGCGTGGTTAACGTCACCCCGCGTGTCGAACGACCCGCCCTCCTCCGACGCCCGCGTGCCCGTGCAGTTCGTCGCGCCGGCGTCGTCCGCCGAGCTCGTCGCGGACGAGCTCCTCGCCCTCGGCGCGTCCGCGGTGGCCGAGCTCGACAGCGAGCAGCCCGAACACGTGACCCTGGTCGCGGACCTGTCGGTCGTGGACGCGGCGCGCCTCGGCGGCGACGCCGGGTTCGCCGCGCGGCACGGGCTGCACGAGGTGCGCCGCCTCGAGGAGGACCGTGCGTGGACCGGCGGGTGGCGCGAGCACGCACGCGCGTGGACGTGTGGACCCCGCTTCGTGCTGCGACCTCCGTGGGTCGACGCGCC
>JAFAFZ010000322.1 GCA_023423215.1 Actinomycetes bacterium | reverse complement strand
CGCTCGTCGACGGCCAGTCGGTGCTGATGCTCGTGGTCGTCACGCTCATCTCGCTGCTGGTCCACGTCTTCTCGACGGACTACGTGCACGGCGACCGCCGCTACACGCACTACTTCGCCTTCCTGTCCCTGTTCACCGCCTCGATGCTGTTCTTCGTCCTGAGCGAGAACACGCTGCAGATGATCGTCGGATGGGAGTTGGTCGGCGTCTGCTCCTTTGCGCTGATCGGCCACTGGTGGGAGGAGAAACCCAACTCCGACGCCGCGCTGAAGGCGTTCCTCACCAACCGCGTGGGTGACGTCGGCCTGCTGGTCGGCATGATCGTCCTGTACTTCGCGGCCGGGAAGTCGTTTTCGATCCTCGACATCAACATCCTCTCCAACGAGGGCGGGATCTCGCACACGCTCCTGCTGGTCGCGTCGTTGTGCCTGATCACCGCGGTCATGTCGAAGTCGGGCCAGTTCATCCTGCACACCTGGCTGCCCGACGCCATGGCCGGCCCGACGCCCGTCTCGGCGCTCATCCACGCCGCGACCATGGTCGTGGCGGGCATCTACATGGTCGCCCGCCTCTACCCGGTGTTCTTCGAGGGCCTGTCGATCGCTGGGTCGTCGGTGAACGCCCTGTCGGTGGTCGGTGCGGTCACCGCCCTGTTCGGCGCGCTCCTCGCCTTCGTCCAGAAGGACATCAAGAAGGTGCTCGCCTACTCGACGGTGTCGCAGCTGGGCTTCATGGTCACCGCCCTCGGCGTCGGCGCCTGGACCGCGGCGATGTTCCACCTGTTCACGCACGCCTTCTTCAAGGCCTGCCTGTTCCTCGGTGCCGGCTCGCTCAGCCACGCCTGCCACCACAGCTTCAACATGGTCGACGACATGGGCGGCCTCCGGAAGATCATGCCGAGGACCTTCTGGACGTACCTCGTCGGCACCCTGGCGCTCGCGGGCATCTTCCCGTTGTCCGGGTTCTGGTCCAAGGACGAGATCCTGGCCGGCACCGGCTCGTTCCCCGGGACCGAGGGGGCGAACGGCACGTACCACGTCATGCTGGTCATGCTGCTGCTCGCCGCGGGCTGCACCGCCGCCTACATGACCCGCACCATCTGGTACGCGTTCTTCGGCGAGTACCGCGGCCACGGCCCCCCGCACGAGTCCGGGCCGCGCATCACGGTGCCGCTGATCATCCTGGCGACGCTCGGCGCCGTGGTCGGCATCCTGAACCTGCCCGCCGCCTTCGACTTCCTGCCCGACGGCGCGCAGACCCGCTTCGAGCACTTCGTCGAGCCGGTCGGGCTCTACTTCCCGGAGCTCACCCACGCCGAGTTCAACCTGCCGCTGGCCGTCGTGTCGGTGGCCGTGGCCGGCTTCGGCATCCTGTTCTCGTACCTGTACTTCTGGAAGGGCGCCTTCGCCGGGTTGCACGGCCTGTCCGAGCGCAGCAAGGTCGCCGCCTTCTTCAAGAACATCCTGGTGAACAAGTACTACTTCGACTGGCTCTACACGACGGTCATCGTCGGATTCGTCAAGGGCCCGCTCGCCAAGGCGGCCAACTGGGCCAACCAGCACATCATCGACGGGGTCGTGAACCTCATCGGTGGCGGTGCGGTCGGCACCGGTCGCTGGGTCTACAAGAACGTCGACCAGACGGTCGTCGACGGTGCGGTGAACGGTGCCGGTCTCGGCGCCGGCGAGGCAGGTGGCGCGCTGCGTCTGACGCAGTCCGGACGCATCCAGCAGTATGCAGCGCTGTTCTTCGCCGCAGTGGCGATCCTGGCCGGCGTGTTCGTGGTGGTCATCGGCTGATGAACGACAGGGAGAGCCGAATCCGATGAAAGAGTTCCTGAACGACTGGGGTCTGATCCTCACCATCTTCCTGCCGCTGGTGGGTGCGTTGGTGATGCTCGTGATCCCCAAGGACGCGGTCGGGGCCATCAAGTCCGTCGCGCTCGCGGCGCCGGTGGCGGCCGCGGTGCTCGGCGTCCTGCTGCTCATCGACTTCGACTACGACGCGGCCTCGCAGCTGCAGTACGTGGTCGACAAGAGCTGGATCGACCTGATCAACAGCCGGTTCATCCTCGGCCTGGACGGCCTGTCGCTCCCGCTGCTGGCGCTGACCCTCGGCATCATGCCGCTGGTCATCATCTACAGCTGGAACCACATCCCGTCGCCGGGCAACCCCAAGGCGTTCTTCGCCCTGATGCTCGTGCTCGAGACGGCGATGATCGGCTCGTTCCTCGCCCAGGACCTGATCCTGTTCTTCGTCTTCTTCGAGGTCACCCTGCTCCCGATGTACTTCCTCATCGGCGTGTGGGGCGGCGAGCAGCGCCGCTACGCCTCGATCAAGTTCTTCCTGTACACGCTGTTCGGCTCGGCGTTCATGATCGTCGCCTTCGTGGCGCTCTACTTCCTGGCCAAGGCCCCCTCGGGCGAAGCGCTCGAGCAGCTGCGTGCGATGGGCGGCAACTTCGCCGACCTGCAGGCCGGCGACCAGCTCAACACCTTCAGCATCCAGGCGCTCACGCTGTCGGGCGCCGCGGGCATCGCGAAGACGACCGCGATCTTCATCTTCGGCGGCATGTTCCTGGGCTTCGGCATCAAGGTGCCGATGTTCCCCTTCCACACCTGGCTGCCCGACGCCCACACCCAGGCGCCGACGCAGGGCTCGGTCATCCTGGCCGCCGTGCTGCTGAAGCTCGGCACCTACGGCTTCATCCGCATCGCCATCCCGATCCTGCCCGTGGCCGCCCGTGCCTGGGCCCCGGTCATCGGCGTGCTCGCCACGATCGGCATCATCTACGGCGCCCTCGGGTGTCTGGCCCAGACCGACATGAAGCGCCTGATCGCCTTCTCGTCGGTGGCGCACATGGGCTACACGATGCTCGGCATCTCGACGATGACCGCGTTCGGCATGAACGCCGCGGTGTTCGGCATGGTCGCCCACGGCCTCATCACCGGCATGCTCTTCTTCGTCGCCGGATCGGTGAAGGACCGCTACCACACGCTCGAGATCAAGCGGCTCGGCGGCCTGCTGGTGTCGGCCCCGAAGATGGGCTGGATCCTCGGCTTCGCCACCATGGCCTCGCTCGGCCTGCCCGGCCTGGCCGGCTTCTGGGGCGAGTTCCCGGCGATCCTGTCGGCCTACGAGCCGGCCGTCGGCCTGAACGTGGCGCTGTTCCGCACGCTCATGGTCCTGGCCGCCGTCGGCACGGTGCTCGCCGCTGGCTACCTGCTGTGGCTGTACCAGCGCACCGCGTTCGGCACGCCGTCCGAGGAGTTCGCCGAGGATCCCAACATCACCGACGTGAACACCTACGAGTGGATCGCGTGGACGCCGATCCTGATCCTCATCGTCGTGTTCGGCTTCTTCCCCGGACTCATCTTCGACGTCGCCGGCCCGGCGGTGTCCGCGATCGCCGCCACGGTCGGAGGCTGATCTCCCGTGCTCGCCACGCTCCTGCAGCTCGCCCCCGAGGCGACGTACCGCACACCGACGATCGACTGGCACGCGCTCGCGCCCGAGATCGTGCTGTCGGTCGGTGGCCTCCTGCTGATCCTGCTCGACGGGGTGAAGCTGGACCGGGCGAAGCCCTTCATGCCGGCGCTCACCAACCTGACGCTGCTCGGCGCGCTCATCCCCGTCATCACACTCGCGGTCGACGGTTCGACCCGCGTGCTCTTCGGCGGGTCCTACGTCGTGGACCCGATGGCGCTGCTGCTCAAGGCGCTCTTCCTGGTCAGCGCGTACATCGTGGTGCTGCTCTCGACGAACTACGTGGCCGAGGGCGACTACTGGGAGAGCGAGTACTACTCGCTCGTCACCACCGCGGTGCTCGGCATGCTCGTGATGGCCTCGGCCCGCGACCTGCTGATGATCTTCGTGGCGCTCGAGCTGCTCTCGATCCCGGCCTACATGCTCGCCGCCTGGCGCAAGGGCGACGAGAGGTCGAACGAGGCCGGCCTGAAGTACTACCTGATGGGCGTGTTCGCCTCGGCGGTGCTGCTCTACGGCCTGTCGCTCATCTACGGCGTCGGCCGCTCGACCCGCCTGGACGTCATCGCCGAGAACCTCACGCGCATCGGTGACGGCCCCGGCGCCCCGATCATCACGGTGGCGATGATCTTCGTGATCATCGGCTTCGGCTTCAAGGTCTCGGCGGTGCCCTTCCACACCTGGGCACCGGACACCTACGAGGGCGCCCCGACCCCGGTGACCGCGTTCCTGGCGGTGGCGTCCAAGGCCGCGGGCTTCGTGGCGCTCATCCAGATCGTCTTCTTCTGCTTCTACACCCGCCCGGACATCGTCCAGCCGCTGTTCGGCGTGCTCGCGATCCTGTCGATGACCGTCGGCAACCTGATCGCCCTGCGCCAGACGAACGTCGTCCGCATGCTCGCCTACTCGGGCATCGCGCAGGCCGGCTTCATGCTCGCCCCGTTCGCCGTGATCGAGACCAACCGCCAGCAGGCGCTGTCCTCGATCGTGGTGTACCTGGTGATCTACGCGGCGATGAACCTCGGCGCCTTCGCGGTGATCATCGCGATCGCCCGCAAGACCCGTTCGGCGGAGATCAGCTCGCTCGGCGGCCTGTTCCAGTACATGCCGGGCCTGACCGTCACGATGACGATCTTCCTCGCCTCGCTCGCCGGCATCCCGCCCTTCGGTGGTTGGTACGCCAAGTTCGGCGTCTGGCAGGCGCTCGTCGGCGGCGACACCGTCTGGGGCTACGTCCTGGCGCTCGTCATGGCGGTCAACACCGTCATCGCGGCGTACTACTACCTGAACGTCGCCAAGTCGATGTGGTTCGACGAGGCGCCCGACGGCGACACGACGCCGGTCAAGGTGCCCTTCGGCCTGCTCGGCGCGATGGGCATCGCTGTCGTCGCGACGATCCTCTTCGGCGTGCTGCCCGGACTGCTCACCGACATCAGCAACTTCTCGCCGGTCAGCTCCGCCCTCGGCGGCTAGTCCCGGGCGGAGCCCCGCAGAGGTCGCCGTGATCGACGAGCTGCGTGCACGGATCGAGCGAGAGGGCTCGGTGCGCTTCGACGCCTTCGTCGAGCTCGCCCTCTACGACCCCGACGGCGGCTTCTTCTCGGGCGGCGGCGGGGGGGGGGGGGGGGG
>JAFAFZ010000201.1 GCA_023423215.1 Actinomycetes bacterium | reverse complement strand
GTGCACGACGTGGTGGTCGTGCACGACGTCGGCGGGACCCAGGGCTCGGGCAAGTCGCCGGTCTACGTGTTCCACATGTGCCGCAACCGCCTGCTGTTCGCGACCCTGCGGCGCCCGCCGGCGGAGCGGCGCCGTTGGCTGCGCCATGCGCCGTCCTACGCCAGAAAGATCGCGCTCCAGGACGGGCGGCGTTCGGCGCTGCGACGTCCGGCCGTGCCGATGGCGGCGCTGCGGGGGACCCTGGCGGGTGCGGCGATCGTGCTGCGATCGCTGTGGCAGGAGCGCCGCACCGGCTCCGCCGGTCGCTGATCCGCCTGCAGGGTCGACCGGCGCGCGCTCAGGCGCCGAGCTGTCCGGACATCATCCACTCGTCCGCGGCCAGGCGCTGGTCCTCGGCGGGCAGGTCGGCCAGCGAGCCGTCGCGGGTGCCGCGACGCTCGACCGCCGCCAGGATGCGATCCGCGACCTCGCCCGGCGGAGCGTCGGGCGCGACGACGTCGTGGCCGTGGTCGACGAGCCACCCGGCCAAGCCCGTCTCCGAGGTGGTGACGACCTCGCCGCCGTGGGCGAGCGCCTCGACGATGGGCAGGCCGACCTGCTCGCGCCACGCACCCACCGGCTGGGACAGCAGCACCAGCACGGGGCGCTCGCGCAGCGTGCGGTGGATCTCGCGACGCGGCGGATCGATCGTCAGGGTGACCTCGGGGTGGTCCCGAGCCCAGCGCTCGACCTCGTCCCGGCGTGAACCGGCGCCGATCACGCGCAGCCGCAGCTCCGGACGGCGTTCGTGCACGACGTCCCACGCCGCCATCGTCGGCACGATGCCCTTCCGGTCGACGAACGAGCCGAGGAACAGCACCTCGGACGCCGCCGACAGACCGGTGGCGCCGTCCTCGGTCGACGCCGCGACACCGACGTCCCGATCGCCGCAGTCGCAGCGGGCGGGCAACGCCTCGAACAGCCGCGAGCGTCGGGACAGCACACGCTCGCCGACGAGCTCGCGGTAGAGGTCGCGGGAGCCCTCGGTCCCGAAGGCCAGGCGGTCCGAGGCACGGACCAGCAGCCGGACGACGACGAGCGTCACCCATCTGGCGAGCCACGACGGCGGATGCCAGCGGTGCACGACCTGGGCGACCGGGTCGAAGTTCTCGATGCAGTACGAGGTGAGCACCGTGTGCCGGCGGGTGAGGAGGTCGCGCAGTCGGACCACCGCCACGGCGGGGACCAGGAACTTCCAGCTGGGCACCATGGCCGGTTCGTTGAGCTCGATCACCGAGAAGGGCCGGCGCGCCAGCGTGGTCAACGCCGAGCGCGCCGTCATGGCGACCGGCGGGTTCGCCGGGTCCACGAGCGACTCGTCCAGGTCGGCCCGGGTGCCGGTGAACCACATCGTCGCAGGCGCCATCGTGCGCAGGCGCTCCAGGTGGGCGCTGCGCAGGTTCCCGTAGATCCGCAGGCGGTCGGCCACGGGGTCGGAGGGGCGACCGGCTCGGGTCACGTCAGTGCGCCTCCTTCGCGAGGGCGTTGCGCACGTACAGGAAGTTGGCGACCACCTGGAAGAGGAACACGCCGATCAGCGAGCCGACGATCGGCCCGACCGCGCCGAGCCGGCGGGCGAACACGATCGACAGCCCGAGGTTGACCGGCACCATCGCCACGATCATGAAGGCCTGGAAGCGCAGGCCCGGGGCGTCGGTCATGAACATGCCGAGCGGGTACTTCGCCGCCTGGAAGACCATGAAGATGCTGAAGGCGACCATGAGCCCGCGGGAGATCTCGAGCTCGCCGTCCGACGCGACCGACGCCAGCCACGGCGCGATCAGCGAGATGAAGATGCACACCGCGAGCGCCGCACCGGCGAAGCCCGCGGACAGCGGCATCGGCGAGACCTTGCGTCGATCGCCGTCCGCACGGGCACGGGCGAAGATCGGCCACAGCGCGACGCCCGCCGCGGTCACCACCTGCCAGACCGGCAGGTACATCTGCGATGCCAGGTTGTACTCGGCGAGCTGCAGCGAGTCCGAGACGTGGCTCAGCACGAGCCGGTCGGTCTGCATGGCGATGGGCAGGGCGATCATCTGGATGAGCGTCGGCCACGCGACGTCGAACACCTTGCCGCCGCGCACGGAGCGGAGCTTGGGGACGTCCCGGAGCGCGGAGCCGATGGCTGGGTGGATCAAGCGGGCGGCCAGCACGGTCGCGAACAGCGAGATGACGAACGCGACGACGTAGGGCACGACCGGCAGGTACTCGCCGATGCTCCAGTCGAAGTTGATGATGCACAGCAGCAGCACGAGCATCACCGGCGTCTGCAGGCCGAGGATCGCCACCGTGATGTGGTTCTTGCCCAGCCCCGTGAGCACGCGCTGGCCGAACCCGATCGGCATGGTGATGGCGATCGTCGCGAGCACCAGCGCTGCGGCGATGGGTCCGCTGCCCGGCAGCAGGCCCTCTCCCATGAGCGTCGGCCACGCGCCGAGGAGCGTGATCACCAGGTCCACGGCCAGCAGGACCGAGGCGGAGCAGATGAGCACGCGGATGCTGGTGATGAGCACCTTGCGGACGTGCTCGTCGCGGGACGGTCGGTCGGAACCGCCGATCGCGTTCATGATGGCCGCGGACATGCCCAGGTCGGTGAAGGGCAGCATGGCGCCGATCGCCACGAGCAGCCCGTACTGGGCATAGGTCTCACGCCCGAAGTTCTCGATGATCAGGCGGGTGCAGACGACGCCGAGCACCGCGCTGAACGGCAGGACGAGCACGCGCACGCCGGCGCTCTTGAGCACGCTGAGCACCGTCGACCTCTTCGTCGGCGCCGCCACCTCGTCCGCGGTGGACCGGGCCTCGGGGGCGGGGTCGTGCTCGGGTGGGTCGTCCGCGTCCTCGCGGGTGGGGGTCTCTGCACTCATCCCCGTGGCGTAGCGGGGGGTGGTGGCGAGAGGGCGGGGGTCGGGCCGGTCGTTGTGTCCGCGTCGGTGGACCCCGGGGCCGCGCCGCC
>JAFAFZ010000176.1 GCA_023423215.1 Actinomycetes bacterium | reverse complement strand
CGTCTACGCCGCGCCCACCTGGAGCGCGGCGCCGTTCGGGCCGGACGCCGACGGACCGGGCACCGACGGCGCGACGCCGGAGGCGGACGCCACCTCGGGCGTGCGTCGCCTGGTGCAGGGCATCCGGGTGGTGCGCGTCGAGCAGGTCGCGGTCACGCTGGCCGTCCCGTCGGTCGCGGTCGAGCCGGTGCTCGCGTCGCTGGCGACCGGCCCACCGGTGCTGGTCGTGGTCGGCTGAGCGTCAGGCGCCCGAGACCGCGACGTCGGGGATCACGAGCGAGGCTCCGCCGTGCCCCGAGCGCAACCACTCGAAGTCGCCGCCGACCTCTGCCACGTCGAGCAGCAGCCGCTGCAGCGTCGAGGCCAGCGTGAGCTCACGGACGGGTTCGGCCACCGCGCCGCCGCGGATCATCAGGCCGTCCGCACCGACCGAGAAGTCGCCGGACACCGGGTTCACGCCGGAGTGCATGCCCGAGAAGCCGTTGACGTAGAGGCCGAGGTCGATCGACCCGACGAGCTCGTCGAAGGTGCGGCTACCCGGCTCCATCACCAGGAGCTGCGCGCCCACGCCCGGCAGGCTGCGCACGCCGCGCACCGCCGACGCGGTCGACGCCGTGCCGCTGCGACGGCCGGAGTACGAGTCGTGCAGGAAGCCCTGGAGCACGCCGCCGTCGATGAGGACGTTGCGGCGACACGCCAGCCCCTCGCCATCGATCTCCTCGGCACCGAGCGACTCGGCGCGGGTCGGGTCGTCGACCAGGCCGACGAGCGGCGAGGCGATCTGCTCGCCGACGCGGTCCGCGAACGGCGAGCGCCCCTTGATGACCGCGTCGCCCGAGAGCATGCCGGAGACGATGCCGAGCAGGGTCACCGCCAGGCGCGGCTCGAGCAGGATCGTCAGTCGGGCCGACGCGGGCTTGGTGGCGCCCAGCAGCCGGGTGGCGCGCTCGACGGCCTCGGCGGTCACCTCGTCCAGGTCGAGCGCCTCGGGGTCGCGGCCGGCGTCGAAGCCGAAGCCGGTCTGGGTCTCCTCGCCCTGGCGCGACAGCGGCTGGGTCGAGATCGAGCAGGAGGCGCTGCGGTCGTGGCCCTCGATGCCGGCGGTCGACAGGATGACGGACTCGCCCCACGCGTCGCCGTAGGCCGTCGAGCGGGCGCCGACGATGCGCTGATCCGCGCCGCGGACCCGACGCTCGAGGTCGAGCGCCAGCTCGATCTTGCGATCGACCGGCAGGTCGACGACCGCGTCGGACCAGCCGTCGCGCTGCACCACCGGGACGCCGTCGGGCTCGACGAGCCCGTTGAACTCGTCCGGCGCGCCGAAGGCCATGTTGTCCCGGGCGTCCGCCAGCGTCTCGAGCAGCACCGACGGCTCGAGCGATCCGCAGTGCGCGAAGCCGAGCCGGCCTCCGGCGATGACGCGGATGCCGGCACCCGAGGAGTCGGCCGAGGTGAGCGACTCGACCTCGCCCTCGTAGACCTTCACCGACGTCGAAGTCGCGCGGCTCACCAGGACCTCGACCTGCTCGCCGGGCAGCGCACGTTCGAGGACGCCACGCGCGAGCTCGTGCAGGTCGTCCGAGTCGGGTCGTCCGGCCGGGACCGTGTCGCTGGTGGTGGTCATCTCGCTCCTGCTCCTCTGCGCCGTCGGCGCGTGCTGCGGCGTGACGGTCAGTGGCCCGACATGGTCACGTCCGCGATGGCGAGCGTGACGCCGACCGACTCCCACGGGAAGTACGTCAGGTCGGATCCGACGGCGACGACGTCGCCGAGCATGCGCTGCAGCGTCGAGCCGATCGTGACCTCTCGCACGCCCTCGGCGAGCTCGCCGCCGTGGATGCGCACGCCCTCGGCGCCGACCGACAGGTCGCCGGACACGGGGTTCACGCCGGAGTGCAGGCCGGCCACCTCGTGCACGAGCAGCCCGTCGCCGACCGAGGCGAGCACCTGCTCCAGGCTGTGCGGACCCGGCAGCACCGACACCACGTGGGGACCCACGCCGGGCGCCGAGCGCGGGCTGCGCTGCGCCGACCCGGTGGACCGGGTCCCGCTGGCGCGCGCGGTGTACGCGTTGTGGAGGTAGCCCTGCAGCACGCCCTCGGTGACGAGCGGGACCCGACGGCAGGCGAGGCCCTCGCCGTCGCTGTCCGATGCGGTGGGGGCGTCCGGGTCGGTCGCGTCGTCGAAGATCGTCAGCGAGCTCGCCGCGATCGACTCGCCGACGCGACCCGCGAACGGCGACCGGCCACGCAGGACCGCCTCGCCCGAGAGCATCTCCGCGACGAGGCCGAGGAACTGCGAGGTCACGTAGGGGTGGAGCACGACCGTCAGCCGCTCGCTGGCGGCCTTGCGCGCACCGAGCAGGCGCACGCAGCGCTCGACCGCCTCGTCCGCGGCGGCCTGCACGTCCAGGTCCTGCACCGTGCGGCCGACCGAGAAGCCGAAGCCGGTCGTCGTGTCGACCTCGTCCGCGGCGAGCGCGTAGGTCCCGACGTAGACCGAGGTCTCGGCCCCGGCGGTGCGGATGCCGGTCGTCGACGCGATCGCCGTCGCGCTCACCGAATCGGCGTAGTCGGCGGACTCGACCCCCGAGATGCGCGGATCGCCGGCGCGCACGAGCGCCTCGACCTCGATCGCGAGGCGGATCTTCTCGTCGGTCGGGACCTCGAGCAGGCGCTCGTCGTAGAGGCGCAGCTGCACCGGCTCGACGCCGTCGGGCTCGGCCAGGCCGGCGTGCGGGTCCACCGAGCCGAAGGTCGCGTTGTCGCGCGCCTCGGCCAGGCACTCCGCGAGCGCCGCCTCGTCGAGCACGCCGGCCCACGACAGGCCCTGCCGGCCCTCGGAGATGACCCGGATGCCGACCCCGGCGGAGTCGGCCGACACGAAGTGCTCGACCTCGCCGTCGTAGGCGCGGACCTCGGTGTCGCGGCTCCAGCCGACGACGGCCTCGACCTGCTCCCCCGGCGCCGCCATGGCGACGACGCGGTCCGCGACCTGCTGCAGCTCGTCGGGGGTCACGGTCGACTCCCCCGTCCGGGGCCCGACGCGGCGGTCACGCCGCGGTGCCGCCGATCGTCAGCCCGGACACGACCCGCAGCGTGGGGACGCCGTCGCCCACCGGGACGCCCTGGCCGTCCTTGCCGCAGGTGCCGGGCGAGCCCATCGCGAAGTCGTCGCCGACCGCGTCGATCGCCGAGAGCACCGCAGGGCCGTTGCCGCTCAGGTTGCCCTCTCGCAGCGGCTCGGTGATGCGGCCGTCCTCGATCAGGTAGGCCTCGGTCATGCCGAAGACGAAGTCGCCGTTGGCGGTGTTGACCTGGCCGCCGCCGAGGTGGGCGATGTACACGCCGTTCGCCGTGTCGGCGACGATGTCGTCGGGCTTCGAGGTGCCGCCCATCAGGTAGGTGTTGGTCATGCGGACCATCGGCAGGTGCTGGTAGCTCTGACGCCGTCCGTTGCCGGACGAGGCCCGACCCTCGGCACGGGCGCGCAGCCCGTCCCACATGTAGTCGACGAGCACGCCGTCCTGGATCAGCACGTTGCGCTGCGCCGGCCGGCCCTCGTCGTCGATGGCGAAGCAGCCCCACTCGCCGCCCATCGTCCCGTCGTCGACGAGCGTCACGAGCGGCGACGCCACCTGCTCGCCCAGGCGGCCGGCGAACACCGAGGCACCCTTGCCGACCAGGTCGGCCTCGAGGCCGTGGCCGCAGGCCTCGTGGAACATCACGCCGCCGCCTCCGGGGCCGATGACGACGGTCATCTCGCCGGAGGGTGCGGGACGTGCGCCCAGCTTGGTGAGCGCCCGGCGGGCCGCGGTGCGGGCGATGTCAGAGACGTCGTAGGTGTCGAAGAGCTCGAAGCCGACGGTGCGGCCGACCGACTCACGTCCGGTCTGCATGCCGGTGTCACCCGATGCGACGGCGGAGAGCGAGAACAGCGTCTTGACCTGGTCGTCCTCGCCGAGGACGCCGTCGGTGTTGGCGACCAGGATGCGGCGGCGGGAGTCCGCGTAGCGGGCGGAGACCTGCGTGATGGCAGCACCCTCGGCGCGGGCGGCCTCGTCCGCGGCGACGAGCAGCTCGACCTTGCGTGCCTTGTCGACATCGCCCGGCTGGACCGCCACGACGTTCGGGCGGGGCGCGTCGACGCGGTCGAGGTCGACCACCGTCGTGCCCGAGCCGGCACCGCGAGCCGCCGCGGCTGCGGTCTCGGCAGCGGCGAGCAGACCCGCCTCGCTCAGGTCCGACGTGTGCGCGAACCCGGTCGACTCGCCGACGACGACGCGGATGCCGGCGCCCCGGTCCCGCCCGGAGGTCAGCTCCTCGATGCGGCCGTCGTCGAGCAGGGCGGACGAGGAGCGCTTCTCCTCGGCGAAGATCTCGGCGAAGTCGGCGCCGCGCGACGCCGCCGCGCCGAGCACTCGCTGGACCGTGGACTCTTCGAGCATCCGGTGCTCCCTTTCGCAGACGTGCGGGCTCGCGTGCTCCGGCAGGTGTGGAGGGGGAACACCGCGTCGCCGCGACCTGATCCGCGACGTGCGGGGGGTCGATGTGCCCCCGCTCAGCGGAGTGCTTACTCTATCGGCCGTGCCAGTACGCCCCGGACTGTCCGCGACGGTGCAGCTCACCGTCGAGGAGAACGACACCGCCGTCGCGTTCCGCTCGGGCGACGTGCCCGTGCTGGCGACGCCGCGCATCGTCGCGCTGGTCGAGGAGGCCGCCGTCGCCGCGGTGCACCCCTCGCTGGACGAGGGCTGCTCGACCGTCGGCGTGCGGGTCCAGATCGAGCACATCTCCCCCACCGCCGTGGGCGGCGTGGTCTCGGCCGAGGCCAACCTGGAGAAGGTCGAGGGCCGCCGTCTGATCTTCCACGTCGCCGCCCGCGACGAGCGGGGCCTGGTGGCCGCCGGCAAGGTCACCCGCGTGCTCGTTAACGTCGAGACCTTCCTCGAGAAGACCCGCTGAGCGGGCGTCGCTGCGCCGGCCCGGCCCCCTCGTGGTGCCGCGGGGCCGTCGGTAGAGTTCGAGGCGGCGTATGAACGACTCCGCACCCCTCCCCTCGTCCGACGACGAGGAGCGCGCGGAGGCGCTCGCGGAGATCGACGAGAGGACGCTCCCGCACCAGCTGCCCCGCAACAACTGGCGCAGCACCGTCCTGCGCCTGGTGATCAGCGTCGCGTTCCTGGCGATCCTGATCTGGCGGCTGCCCTCGGTCTCGGTCGACGACCTCGTGCCCGAGCTCACCACGGCCACGTTCTCGTGGATCGCGTTCGCGGTGGCGGTGCACGTCGTGGCCTACGTGCTGCAGACGATGCGGTGGGCCCAGGTCTCGGACACCCTCGGCATCCGCCTGCCGTTCCGGCGCATGTTCTCGCACCTGCTCGCCGGAGAGTTCGTCTCGAACGCGCTGCCCACGTCCTTCGGCGGCGACGTCGTGCGGGTGATGCGCCAGGGCTCCGACACCGGCGACTACGCCGACGCGTTCGCGGCGACGGCGCTCGAACGCCTGACGGGTTGGCTCGTGCTGCCGCTCATCTCGGGGTTCGCACTCCTGCTGCGGCCGTCCTACCTGCAGCTCGGCTCGGCGAGCGCCGTCGCCGTGATCATCGACGTCGTGACCGTGGTCGCGCTGGTCGCGATCCTCTGGCTGGCCGGCCATCCGCGTGGTGCCGGGCGCCTGGTCGGTCGGTCGGGCTGGACCCGCTACCTGGGTGCGGTCCACCTCGGCGTCATCGCGTTCCGCCACCGCCCCGGCCGGGTGCTGGCCGTGCTGGGCGCAGGGCTCGGGTTCCAGTTCCTGCAGTGCATCTCGGTCCTGGCCGCGGCGCGGGCGCTGCAGATCCCCGAGATCGACCTGCTCGCGGTCATGGCGTTCTTCCCGCCGACCGCCGTCGCCCAGAACCTGCCGTTCGCACTGGGCGGCCTGGGCGTGAGAGAGGCTGCGTTCGTGCTGTTCTTCGGCGCGCTCGGCGTCGCCGACTCCGAGGCGATCGCGCTCGGCCTGCTGGTCTACCTGATCTTCATCGCCGCGAGCCTGGCCGGCGCGCCCAGCTTCGCCGTCCACCGC
>JAFAFZ010000028.1 GCA_023423215.1 Actinomycetes bacterium | reverse complement strand
ATGCACGAGATGAAGTTCTTCAACGGCATCCTCGAGACGCCCGACCAGGCGATCGACCGCATCGACGACATCGGCGGGCCGCACAGCCACACGAACTACCCGTGGGGCTGGGCGCAGTGCGGCAACTCGCCGTTCAAGTGGTACAAGCAGAACACGCACGAGGGCGGCGTCCACGTGCCGATGCTCCTGCACTGGCCCGCCGGGATCCCCGAGGCCGAGCGCGGCAGCCGGCGTGACCAGTTCACCTACGTCGCGGACGTCGCGCCCACCGTGTACGACCTGGTCGGCGCCGTCGTGCCCGAGGTGTTCCGCGGGGTGCCGCAGCACCCCGTCACGGGCCACTCCTTCGCGACGGTGCTGGGCGCCGCCGACGCGCCCGCCACGACCACCGTCCAGTACTTCGAGATGGCCGGCAGCCGCGCGCTCGTCGCGGACGGCTGGAAGGCCGTCTGCAAGCACACCAAGGGCGCCGACTACGACGCCGAGCCGTGGGAGCTGTACCACCTGGACGATGATCCGTCCGAGTGCCTCGACCTGGCCGACGTACGGCCCGAGCTGCTGGCGGAGCTGGTGCAGCGGTGGTGGGACGAGGCCGAGGTGCACGGCGTGCTGCCGCTCGACGACCGCCTGATCGAGCTGTTCGGCGTGCGCTACCGCGACCACTCGCCCCATCCCGCGGACCGCCGCTACGTCTACCGCCCGGCCGAGGCGCCGATGCCGGCGCAGGCCTGCGCCTCGCTCGGCGGTTCCGGCTTCGAGCTCACCGCCTTCGTGACTCGGAGCGAGGGCGACGAGGGCGTGCTCTACGCGGCGGGCACCGAGAACTCGGGCCTGAGCGTGTTCGTGCAGGACGACCGCCTGGTGCTGGACTACAACGCGTTCGACGACCACACCGTGTTGGTGTCGGACGCCCTGGTACCGCTCGGTGACAGCGAGCTGACCGTGGCGGTCGAACGCCGCGATGGGACGGCCGGCGTCGCAGCGCTGCGCATCGACGGGGTCGAGTGCGCCGCCGCCGAGCTCCCGCTGATGATGCGGATCATGTCCTCGGTCGGCGCGAGCGTCGGTCGTGACCACGGCTCGGCGGTGTCGCCGCGCTACACCGCCCCGTTCCCCTTCTCCGGCGACCTGCACCAGGTCGTCATCCAGCTCGGTCGGGGGCGCTCCGCCGGCGACGCCGCGGCCGAGGCGGCGGCCGAGATGAGCCGTCAGTGAACGCCACCACCGAGACCGTCCGCCACACCACCCAGGAGCCACGATGAAGGCACTGCGCACCCCCGACGACCGCTTCGCGGACCTGCCCGACTTCCCGTTCGAGCCGCACTACCTCGAGATCGCCGACCGCGACCGTGGCACCCTGCGGGTGCACCACCTGGACGAGGGACCGCGCGACGCCGCGCCCGTGCTCCTGATGCACGGCGAACCCTCGTGGTCGTTCCTGTACCGCCACGTCATCCCGCCCCTGGTCGCCGCCGGCCACCGCGTGGTCGCTCCGGACCTCGTCGGCTTCGGCCGCAGCGACAAGCCGACCGAACGCTCCGACTACACCTATGCGCGCCACGTCGACTGGATGTCGCAGGTGGTGTTCGAGGCGCTCGACCTGCGCGACGCGACCTTCTTCGGCCAGGACTGGGGTGGCCTGATCGGCCTGCGACTCGTCGCCGCGCAGCCCGATCGATTCGCCCGGGTCGTCATCGGCAACACGGGGCTGCCGGACGGTTCGATGCGGCCGTCGAAGGCCTTCCTCGACTGGCAGCAGTTCTCACAGGAGGCCGAGGTCTTCCCGGTCGGCGTCATCGTCAACGGCGGCTCCGCGACGGACCTGCCACCCGAGGTGATCGCCGCCTACGACGCGCCCTTCCCGGACGACACCTACCTGGCCGGCGCCCGCATCTTCCCGACGCTGGTGCCGACGTCACCCGACGACCCGGCGGTGCCCGACAACCTGGCGGCGTGGAACGTCCTGGAGTCCTTCGAGCGACCGTTCCTGTGCGCGTACAGCGACCAGGACGCCATCACGCGGGGCGGCGACCGACCCTTCCGCGAGCGGGTGCCCGGCGCTCAGGGCCAGCCGCACACCACGATCGAGGGCGGCGGCCACTTCCTGCAGGAGGATCGGGGCCCCGAGCTCGCCGCGGTCATCGACGAGTTCATCCGCTCGACCCGCTGAACTTCGGTCGTTCCGCGACCGATCCGGTCGTGGAACGCCCGGAGTTCGCCGACCTCGCCGCGCGCCGGCGGTCGGTCGGGTCACGCGTACCGGCGGACGGCCCGTTCGACCGCGCCGACGTACCCGCCGCCGAACTTGATCGCGTGCACCACCAGCGGGGCGAGCTGCCACAGCTCCACGCGCTCCTCCCAGCCTGCGGCGCGAGGGTGGACCTCGTCGTAGGCCGCCTCGACCTCGGGCCCGAACCCGCCGAAGAGCCGCATCATCGCCAGGTCGAACTCGCGGTGGCCGCCGACGCACGCCGGATCGATCAGCCAGCTGTGTCCGTTCCGGTCGACGAGCCGGTTGCCGGCCCACAGGTCGCCGTGCAGCCGCGCCGGCGCCTCGACGGGACCGGCCAACTGCTCCAACCGCTCGGCCAGGGTGCGCACGCCCGCCACCAGCTGCTCGGGAAGCGCCGCTCGTTCCTCGGCGATCCGTGCGAGCGGCAGCAGTCGCCGCTCGCGGAAGAACTCCACCCAGGTGTCGCAC
>JAFAFZ010000588.1 GCA_023423215.1 Actinomycetes bacterium | reverse complement strand
GGAAGGTGGTCCTGCAGGTACGTGAGGCCCGAGCCCACCACCAGCAGCTCGGGGTGCGCCACGGTGAGCTCGCGGGTCGCGACCTGGAGCCGGGCGACGTCGACCAGCGGGTCGTTCGGGGGCTGGTAGCCGTCCGAGGGCGGGAAGTAGGCGGGGCGCTGGACGTGTGGGCAGTAGTAGGGACTGCCCGCGGTGACGCAGAGCAGCCGAACGCCGAGGTCGACCATCGTGCGGCAGAACCTGTGGGTCTCGGTCAGGTCGATGCCGAGGCCCGTGCCGTCGCCGCCGAACGCGTAGGGGTACGGGCCCTCCGCGGACGGGACGCCGACGCCGTCCGGTCCGGCGTGGTGGGGCACGACGTCGAACACCGAGAGGCGCACGCCGACGTCCAGACCGGGTGCGTCGCGGCGGATACCCTCGACCACCCGGCGCAGGAAGGTGGTGCGGCCGTCGAGCGATCCACCGTAGGGACCGGGTCGGTCGACGGCACCGAGCACCTCGTGCAGCAGGTACCCGTGGCAGTGCTTGACGTCCACGAAGTCGAACCCTGCCGCCCGCGCGACGACCGCGGCATCCACGAAGCGCTCGACCAGGCCGTCCAGCTCGGCGTCGGTGAGCAGGTGGGCGTCGTGTGCGTCCACGCGCCCGTCCAGCAGCGGGCGACGTGCGGCGATGCGCGGCGCCGGGCGGCCCTCGGGTCGGGACCACCGACCGGAGTGCGTCAGCTGCAGACCGATCACCGGCGGCTGCGCACCTGCGGTCGCGAGGCGATGCGCGTCGCACAGCACCCCACGCAGCTCGCCCAGGTCCTGCTCGCTGTGGTCGCCGATCGTGAGCTGGTGCGGGTTGGCCCGGCCCGCCGGGTCGACGGCCACCGCCTCACCGCCCCAGACGAGCCCGGCGCCCGAGGCGCCGAAGCGCGACCAGCGCCGCCGCACCAGGTCCGTGGGTCGTCCGTCCACCGTGCCGTCCCAGCCCTCCATCGGCAGGACGGCGAAGCGGTTCGCCAGGCGTGCTCCGGGATGGTCGAGCGGTGCGGCCAGCGGGCCGTCGGCGCGCACGGCGTCGGCGACCGGCAGGTCCACGCCCAGTTCGTCCAACCGCGCCCGGAGCGCCGGGGCGTCCTCGAGCCGTCGCAGCTGGGAGAAGGGTCCGCTCATCGCCGGCCATGGTGGCACGGAGGCGGGATCATGGCCCGACCTGGCGGTGCATGATGGTGCGATGCCGACGACGGGTGTGGTGGTGGGAGCGGGCGACCGGGGCTACGACGCCTACGCGACGCTGTTGCTCGCCGAGCCGGACCTCGGTCGGATCGTCGGCGTCGCGGACCCCGACGAGGGACGGCGACAGCGCTTCGCGCAGCGCTACTCGCTCGGTCGGGACCAGTGCCTGCCCGGGTGGCAGGAGCTCTTCGAGCGGCCTCGCGTCGCGGACTACGCGATCGTCGCGACGGGCGACACGCACCACGTGGAGCCGACGCTCGCCGCGCTGGACGCCGGCTACCACGTGCTGCTCGAGAAGCCGATGGCACTGGACCTGGACGACTCGGTGCGCATCGTCGAGGCCGCCGCCGACGCCGGAAGGATCGTGGCGATCTGTCACGTGTACCGGTACTCGCACCTCTTCTCGGCGTTGCACCGCCTGGTCCGCGACGGCGAACTGGGGGACGTCGTGTCGATCCAGCAGGCGGAGAACGTGGCGTACTGGCACTACGCGCACTCCTACGCACGCGGTCACACCCGCCGCAGCGTGGTGCCGTGGCTGCTCCAGAAGTCGTGCCACGACCTCGACCTGATCGCGTGGTTGGCCGGTGCGCCGGCGACGTCGGTCTCGTCGTACCTGCGCCCGACCGAGCTGACCGCGGCCAACGCGCCCGAGGGCGCACCCGAGCACTGCATCGAAGGGTGTCCGCACTCCTCGACCTGCCCCTACGACGCCGTCGCGACCTACCGCGACCTGACGCCGCTGCTGTCGGACCTGGCGATGGCCGAGCGGCCCGTCGGCCTGGGCCTCGCCGCAAGGGGACTGCGCCGCGCTCGACCACGGCTGATGGCCTCGGACCTGCCCGACGCCGCGAAGCGCCGCCTCGAGTGGTGGCGGTGGCCCGTTGCGGCGGTCACCGACGACCACACCCCCGAGGGGCTCGACCGGGCGCTGCGCACCACCCGCTGGGGACGTTGCGTCTACAAGGTCGGGGACAACGACCAGCCCTCGGCGCAGACCGTGTCGATCCGCTTCGCCAACGACGTGCTCGCCAGCTTCACGCTGCAGTCCAACTCCCACCGCACGATGCGCACCGTGCGCGTCGACGGGACGCTGGGCTCGGCGTGGGGGGAGCTCCATGCCCTCGACGGTTGGCTCAAGGTGGCGGACCACCGCAGCGGGCGGGTCCGCGACGTGAAGGTCCCGACCGCCTACGACGGCCACGGCGGGGGCGAGCGCCCGCTGTTCCGGGACTTCCTCCGGGCGATCGAGCACGGCGGGCAGCCGTCGGTGTCCGCCCGGGACAGCGTCGAGAGCCACCGCATCGCGTTCGCCGCGATGGAGTCCGCCCGCAGCGGAGCGGTCGTCGAGCTCCCCCCGCTCGTCCTGCGTGACGGTGCCGGCAGGCGCGACGGGAGCTGTTGGCCGGGTCGCACCGTCCTCGGTACGATCCCCTCCGAGGTCGCACGTCGCCGTGCGGCCCGACGGGGCGGGGGGAGACACGGCGATGCGGCCGACACGACGACAGTTCCTGGTCAGCTCTGCCGGCGCGGCCGCAGCGGCCGCGGTGGCGACGTCCTGCTCACCGCCGGCTCCGGTCGATCCGGTGCCGGCGTGCGCGTCGCCCGCGACCGGTCCGGCCCTCCCGCCGGTACCCCCGGGCTCGCCCGGTCTGATCGACGAGGCAGCGTTCCAGGGTCGTGCCGCGGACTACCTGCGCTTCGCGACGGAGCAGCTCGCAGCGGGGAACGAGACCAGCATCGCCGCCCACCTCATCCGCTCCCGGCGCGATCCCGACTTCGTGTGGGACCCCTCGCTCGTCACGGTCGACTCGCTGGCCGACACGTGGCAGATGCTCGACGACTGGAAGGACACCGGCGACTTCCGGCTCATGTACCTGCACTGGGTCCTGGCGCTCGGCCCCGGATCGATCGACCCTGCGGTGCTCGAGGCCATCGAGCAGCGCATGGTCGAGACCCGCTACCGATGGGACGACCCGCTGCCCGCGGACCGGGTCGACCACAAGTGGTTCTGGTCCGAGAACCACCGGATCATCCTGGCGGTCGACGAGTACCTCGCCGGACGAGCGTTCCCCGACCGTGCGTTCACCGTGACGGGTCTGACCGGCGCTCAGCACGCGGACCGCGCTCGCGTCGAGATCCTGGCGTGGATCGACGAGCGGGCCCGGTTCGGCTTCAGCGAGTGGCACTCCAACGTGTACATGCTGAAGAACATCACGCCGCTGCTCACGTTGGTGGAGCTGTGCGACGACGAGGAGCTCATCCGCCTCGGTACCGCGGCGCTGGACCTCTGCCTGGCGGACCTGGCGATGCACCTGCAGAACGGGTCGTACGGGGCGACGCGAGGTCGGACCTACAAGAAGGACAAGATGTCCGCGCTCGACGAGTCGACCTTCGGCACGGCGAAGCTGCTCTTCGACGACACCGACCAGGGCTGGACCTCGCGCACCGACACCGGTGCGACGTACTTCTGCGGCGCCCAGCGCTACCGCGCCCCGGAGGTGCTGCAGCGCATCGCGACCAGCGAGGCCGTCGGTGTCGTGAGGGAACGCCACGGCGTGCCGATCGACCCGCACGAGCCCCTGTCGCTCGATCCCCAGGGGGCGTACGGCTACGACTACGACGACCAGGCCAACGTGCCCTTCTGGTGGTCCCAGGGGGCGCTGACCTCGTGGCAGCTCGTCCCGAGCACCCTGATCGCCGCGGACCGGTTCCGCCTCTGGGACACCGACCTCTTCGCTGAGTACGAGGCCTTGCGGACGCTGGTCCAGATCGGTCCCGCGCTCGCCCAGGTCGCCGCCCGCGAGCTGGCGCCCATGGCGGCGTTCGGCGTGCTGAGCGAGGCGCACACCTACACCTGGCGCAGCCCCGAGGTGATGCTGAGCTCCGTCGTCGACCACCGCGCCGGCGACGCCCGCGATCAGGTGCACGCCTGGCAGGCCACCATCGACCACGACGCGCTCGTGTTCACGACGCATCCCTCGCGACCCACGCCGAGCTCGCTCGACTGGAGCGACGACTCGGGGTACTGGACCGGGTCGGCATCCATGCCCCGCACCGCACAGCACCACAACGTCGCGATCCACATCTACGCCCCGGCCTACGCCGCGCCCACCGACCCGCTGCTCGGTCCCGTCTTCGGCTACCTGGACGAGACCCACGCCTACTTCCCCCAGGACCACTTCGACGAGATCGTCCGGACCGGCGGGTGGACCATCGGTCGCAGGGGTGACGGCTACGTGGCGCTGTGGTCGCACCGCCCGACGGTCTGGCGTGCGCACGACCCGACCGTCGTCGCGACCCGTGGCATGGTGCAGCCCTTCGACCTGGTGGCCGAGGGCAGCGCCGACAACGTCTGGATCGTCGAGGTCGGCCGCCGCGCCGACGCAGGTGACTTCTCGTCGTTCGTCGAGCGGATCGCGGCGGCCGAGGTGGGCGTCACCCGCCCGGGCGGCACCTCCGGTGCGAACCAGCTCGCGCGCTTCGTGTCGCCCTCGCAGGGCGAGCTCGTGTTCTCCGGCCGACACGGCCTGACCGTCGACGGCGAGGCGGTCCCGCAGGCCGAGCACCCGCGCCTGGCCTCGCCGTGGGGCGACGTCTGCCACCTGGGGAAGTTCCTCTCGCTGTCGGAAGGCGACGCCTCGCTCGTCGTGGACTTCGCCACGGGGGTCCGCCAGGTCGCCTGAACCTGCGCCGGATCCGCTCCTGACGTGGATACGTTGAGCCGACAGGGGCCGGCCCCCCGTCCGGCCATCCGACCGACGGGTCCGACGACCCGACCCGCGCCATGGCCACGACACCTCCGCAGAGCACCGACCCGACGCACGCCGCGCACGACGGCGAGCACCACCACGCGCTGACGGTCGAGGAGCGCGTCGAGCTCTGGGAGCGCCGCACCAACCCGATCGTCGTCCTGGCGGCGCTCGTCCCGCTCGCCATGGCCGGCGCGGCCGACGGCGTCTCGCGCACCGTGCTCCTGGTCGACCTGGCGTGCTGGATCGTGTTCGCGGTCGACCTGGTGGTGCACCTGCGCATCGACCGTCGCTACCTGCGCCGGCCCGTCGGTTGGTTCGACCTGACGATCGTCGTCGTCACGTTCCCCTGGTACGTCATGTTCCCCGACCTGGACAACGCGGTCCTGCTGACGGTGCTGCGCCTCGCCCGCGTCGCCCGAGTGGTGGTGGTCGGGTTCAAGGGCGCTCGCAGCCTGCGCTACCTGGTCGAGCGGCTCGGCAAGGCGTTCCTCTACGGCGCCGTCGTCACGGTCGCCTGCGCCTTCGTCGTCTACGAGGCCGAGCGGCCCCACCACGGCTTCGACAGCTTCGCCGACTCGTTGTGGTGGGCGATGGTGACGATCACGACGGTGGGCTACGGCGACATGGTCCCCGTCACGGTCGTCGGCCGCGTCACGGCCGCCTTCCTGATGCTGTCGGGACTCGCCCTGCTCGGTGTGCTGGCGGCCAGCCTCTCGGCCTTCCTGCGGCTCGAGGACGAGCACCACCTGACGCTCGGGGTGCGTCGCGGCGATCGTCCCGTCCGCCGCCAGCACGTGCGCCACGACGCCCACGCCGCGCACGAGGAGCTGATGGCCGAGCTGCACGCCCTGCGCCACGAGGTCGGCGAGCTGCGCAGCATCGTCGACGGCGCGCCCGACGCGCTCGGGCGCGAGGCCGCCACCGATCGACCCTCCTGAAGCCGGCGCGGCGCTACATGCCAGGCCATGCACTGCCGCACCCGGTTCGCCGAGGTGGGTTCGCCGAGGTGGAAGGTCAGGCGGCGGTGGGGGAGAGCGGCCCCGTCAGCGCGAGCGCGTGCACGGCCTGGACCGGCAGGCGCTCGGGCAGCGTGACCTGCAGGGCACCGTCGACGACCGTCCAGTCCAGCGGCTCGTCCAGGCCGAGCAGTCGAGCGGACGCCAGCCCCCGTGCGTCGACGCCGCGCAGCGCGAAGGTGCGCCGGCCCGGCGTGTCGAGCAGCAGCGCGTGCACCGTGTCGCGCGCCGCCGTGAAGCGCACCTCGGTGCCCTCGGTCGTCGTCGTGCCGGCGACCGTCCACGGACGGGAGCCGTAGATCGCCTCGCCGTTCGTCGCCATCCACTCGCCCAGCCCGCGCAACGGCACCTGCTGCTCGTCGGGGATGGAGCCGTCGGGCGCCGGGCCGATGCCGATGAGCAGGTTGCCGTTCTTCGCGACGATGTCGCAGAAGCTGCGGATGAGCTCGGTCGACGTGACGATGTCCTCGGGCCGCTCGTTGCGGTTGGCGCCGAAGGAGTGGCCGACGCCCCGGGTCGACTCCCACTTCTTGGCGACGATCGAGTCGAAGCTCGCGTACTCGGGGGTGTTGAAGTCGAAGTGGTCCGCGCCGGGGAAGGTCAGGTGCTTCCAGCTGGACGGCAGGAACCTCCACGTCGCCTGCAGCACGTCGCCGACGCCGCGCACCAGCGTGTCGACCACGCGGTTGCGGGGCCCGTTCGACTGCAGCCAGCGGTCGTTGACCACGCCGTCGGGCACCGCGTTGTAGTAGTCGGCGAACAGGGCGGCCAGGTCGCCGGCGGGCGGCCAGCAGATGTCGTTCCAGAGCACCGACGGCTCGTAGCGCTCGATGAGCTCGCGCACGTGGGCCGCTGCGTAATCCGCATACGCCGGGTCCGCCGGCACGGCGAGCAGCGCGTCGGCCGGGTTCGACATGACGGCGTCGTTGTAGGGCCAGTCGTAGCCGCCCGAGTAGTACAGCCCCATGCGCATGCCCTGCGCCCGCACGGCCTCGGTCAGGTCGCCGACGAGGTCACGCCGGGCGTGGTACGCGCCCTTGCGGGGGTGCGGCGTGCCGGCCGGCCACAGCGTGAAGCCCTCGTGGTGCTTGGTCGTGAGCACCACGTAGCGAGCCCCGGCCGAGCGGCACAGGGCGGCCAGCGCGTCCAGGTCCGCGCCCGCGCTCGCGGCGTCGAAGGGCTCGACGAAGTCGTCGTAGGGCGCGTCGCCGTAGGTGGCGTGGTGGTGCCGGTGCGTCGGGCTGTCCGGCAGCTGCATCGAGTTCCGGTACCACTCGGCGTACGGGTTGTCGTGCAGCATCGCCCGCGGACCGCGGTCGTGGAGCAGGTCCTGGATGTTGGACACCTGCGGCGCCCACCCCGGCACCGAGTACAGGCCCCAGTGCAGGAAGACGCCGAGCTTGGCGTCGTCGTACCAGTCGGGCAGTTCGTGGGTCGCGACCGAGTCCCACGTGGGCTCGTACATGCTGGCTCTCCTCCGTGACCGCCGTTCCACCGCCCGGTCCGATCCCACGGACCGATCCGCGGTCGATCCGTCGTCCATCGGCGCCCGCCGGCCGAGGATGAGCCCGTCGCCGGGTTCGCTCAGCCGAGACCCCACTTGGCGACCATCGCCACGATCGTGACGACGACCACGAGCGTGTCGATGATGCCGAACGTGGTCAGGCGACGGGTGACGCTGGCCTCGGCCGCCTGGTCGCCGTCGCCGATGGCGGCCGCGAGCTGGCGCAGGCCCGGGCCGAAGACGGCCATGCCGAGGACCGCCCCGACGAGGATCGCCAGGAAGCCGATCGAGATGAACGTGTCCGAGAACGAGAAGTAGTCAGTGCGCAGCACCATCCACACGCCCGTCACCAGGATGAGGACGGCTGCGCCGTTGTAGACGATCCGGGTCATCGAGCCGAGGGACTCGGCCCACCACCGTCGGACCTCGGCCGAGGCGTTCGGGATCCGTGAGGACATGAACGCCTGGACGATGTTGGCGCCGAGCCACGTTCCGGCGCCGATGATGTGCAGTGCGAGCAGGGTGGTGCGCATGTGGCGACGCTAACCAGGCGCGCCGGTGCGGGGGGTGATCGACGCGCCGTGCGCCGGCGGAGCAGCGGATCTCTGGTCCGGCTGGCCGACTTGACCGGTCGGTCAATAGAGTCCCGGACATGCTGGAACTCACTGGTGCATCTGCAATCGTCACGGGTGGCGCGTCGGGTCTGGGCGAGGCCTCGGTCCGCGCGCTGGCCGCCAAGGGGGCCAAGGTCGTCATCCTCGACCTGGACCGCCAGGCCGAGAAGGGCGACGCCCTTGCGAAGGAGACCGGCGGCGTGTTAGCCGCCGCCGCCGTCACCGCCCCCGAGCAGGTCAAAGCAGCGGTCGAGGCTGCGAAGGAGCTCGGTCCGCTGCGCGCCGTGGTGAACTCCGCCGGCGTCGGCTGGGCGACCCGCACCATCGGTCGAGACGGCACCTACGAGTCGGCCCACGACCTGGACATGTTCCGCAAGGTCATCGACATCAACCTGGTCGGCACCTTCAACGTGACCCGCCTGGCCGCGACCGCGATCTCGCAGACCGAGGCGCTGGACGAGGACGGCTCGCGTGGCGCCATCGTCAACACCGCCTCGGTCGCGGCGCTCGAGGGCCAGATCGGCCAGGTCGCCTACACCGCCTCGAAGGCCGGCATCGTCGGCATGACGCTCGTGCTCGCCCGCGACCTGGCCCCGGCCGGCATCCGCTGCAACACGATCATCCCCGGCTTCTTCGACACGCCCATCTACGGCGACAACGACGCCATGAAGGAGCACCTGAAGAAGGACACCCTCTTCCCGAAGCGCCTCGGCGACGCCGCCGAGTACGCCTCGCTGGCGGTCGAGCTGCTGACGAACAGCTACATCAACGGCGAGTCGGTGCGCATCGACACCGGCACCCGCATGCAGCCGAAGTGAGCTGAGCCTCGCCGGACCGAGCCGCTGCGGCGGCGATCGTCCACCCCGTGGCCCCGCCCCGGGGCGGGGGCCGGGCGCGGGG
>JAFAFZ010000581.1 GCA_023423215.1 Actinomycetes bacterium | reverse complement strand
GTCGGGAGCTCACCGCGTTCGCCGTGCTCGTGTTCCTGTGGCTGTTCGCGCCGCTGATCAACATCATCATCTTCACGTTCAACAAGCCGGCCGGGCGCCGGAACCTCTCGTGGAACGAGTTCACGCTCGACAACTGGTCACAGCCGTTCAAGGACACGGACCTGACGAACGCGTTCCTGCGGAGCCTGGTCGTGGCGGGGCTGGCGGTGGCCGTGGCGCTCGTCCTCGGCTCGCTGATGGCGATCGCCCTGGCCCGCTACCGCTTCACCGGTTCGAAGGTGACCGAGATCTTCCTGGTCCTGCCCCTGACGACCCCCGAGATCGTGCTCGGTGCGTCGCTCTACCAGCTGTTCCTCAGCCGGAACGTCACCCTCGGGTTCTCCACCGTCCTGATCGCCCACATCATGTTCTGCGTCAGCTTCGTGGCGCTGACCGTGAAGGCACGCGTGCGGGGCTTCGACTGGACGCTCGAGGACGCCGCGATGGACCTGGGTGCGAGCCCGTGGCGCACCTTCCGCAAGGTGACGTTCCCGCTGATCCTGCCGGGCATCCTGGCCGCCGCACTGCTGAGCTTCGCCCTGTCGCTGGACGACTACATCATCACGGACTTCACCAAGGGCGAGTACATCACGTTCCCGATCCAGGTGAACAACGCCTTCCGCATCGCCTTCCCACCGCAGGTCAACGTGCTCGCGACGATCGTCCTCATCGTCAGCGTGCTGCTGCTCGTGCTCTCCTCGGTGCGCGGCGACAAGGGCGGCGTCACCCGCTGACGCTCGGGCCGCGCGGCTCGTTGCCCACGACCTCTGGACGCTGAGCGCAACTGAGTCGCGCCTGACGTCCAGAGGACCGCCTGCCGGGCGGGATCGTGCGTGGATCTGGTCGCTCTGCGACCACGAGCACGCCCGATGACCGGGCGGCGCGGGCCTGGGTTGGCCGATCGGGTCAGCGGGTACCGCCGGACATGGACGGTCACCTCGCGGCCCGGAAAGCTCGTGCGAGCCTGTGGCTCGTGCCGGTCCTGTGCGTGCTCGGCGGTCTCGTGCTGTCGTTCGGCACGATCGCGATCGACCGGGCGTTCGACTACGAACTGGTCCCCCAGTGGCTCACGGGCGGCCCCGATGCCGCACTCGCGATCCTGTCCACCGTCGCCGCCTCGATGGTGTCGCTGGCCGCACTCGTCCTGACGATCACGATGGTCGTCGTCCAGCTGGCGATGGGGCAGTTCTCGCCCCGCATCGTCCAGCGGATCCTGCGCGACCGGCCCAGCCAGATCGCGATCGGCCTGTTCATCGCCACCTTCGCCCACTCGATGCTCACGCTGCGGGAGGTGCGCTTCGCCGACCCGGAGACGGTGCCGGGGCTGGCCATCGTCGTCGCCTACGTCCTGGTGCTGGCGAGCATCGTGGCGCTCGTCCTGTACGTGCACCACATCGGGCAGTCGCTGCGCGTCTCGGCCCTGATCGAGATGGTGGGCTCGCGCACCCGTGACCTGTTGGACCACCAGTACTCGGAGCGGACCGAGCTCGGCGAGGCACCCGACCCACGCCGGGTGCTCGCACCGACGTCGGGGGTGATCTGCGAGATCCGACACGACTCCCTGGTCGAGGCGGCGCATCGCGCAGGCTGCTCGCTCGACCTCGTGCCGAGCCTCGGCCAGTTCGTGCCGGCCGGCTCCACGCTGTTCACCGTCGACGGCGATCCGCACGACCTCGACCACGAGGAGCTGACCGACGCGATCGTCCTCGGCCTCGAACGGACCCTGGAGCACGACGCCGCGTACGGGATCAGGATGCTGGTCGACATCGCCGAGCGGTCCGTCTCGGAGTCGCCGTTCCAGGACCCGACGACGGCGGTCCAGGCGATCGACCGCCTGCACGACTGCCTCCGCCAGCTGGCGAACCGCACGTTCCCCGACGGGACCCACCGGGACCGGGACGGTCAGGTGCGCCTCCGGGTGCCGACGATGAGCTGGGACGACTTCGTCGTGCTGGCCTTCGAGGAGATCCGCATCGCCGGCGCCGGGTCCCCCCAGGTCGCCCGCCGACTGGCCGCCGCGCTGACCGACCTGCTCGAGGTCGCGCCGCCGGGTCGCCGTGACGTGCTCACCCGCCAGCTGGAGCTGCTGCGTCGCGGCGCAGCATCGGTCGACGGGGACGAGGCCGACATCGCCTTCGACGTGCGGCCTGACGCGCTCGGCATCGGCATCGACGCCGGTCGGCGCTGAGCCTGCCCTGTCCCGATCCCGCCACCGCGGTGGGCCCGGACGGTGTGCTCTGGACGCTGGACGCAACTGGTTCTCGCCGCACGTCCAGTGGTCACCGGGGGCGGGCACTGGCTGCTCCACGACCTCTGCACTCGCGATCTGGCACTCGAGCTGTCGCGCGCGTGGCTACGCTCGCCGGCATGAGGATCCGTTGCACGTGCCGCTGCCTATGCACGACGAACCTGTCCTCATCATCTGCGTCCGCCACCGCGTCCTCGGCTGGTTGCCGGGCGGCCGGTGGCACCTCCACCTGACCAAGCCGGTCCACGCGGTCGGTACGACCGACTTCGAGCTCGTCGAGCAGTTCCGCGAGCTGCGCTGGTGGACGGTCACCGAACTCGGCACGAGCCGCCACCGGTCCTGACTGCGTCGGCGCCACCAACGGGACCTGCTCACCAGCGGGCAACCCGGGAGGTTCTGTGGCTCGGTGCCACATCTGGCACTGAGCCACAGAAGCTCGTTCGGGCCAGGAACGCCCTGGCC
>JAFAFZ010000494.1 GCA_023423215.1 Actinomycetes bacterium | reverse complement strand
CTCCGGATCGGGCCCGACGGTGGCCTGCCTGGCGATGCGCGGCGACGCCGAGCAGGTGCTCGAAGCGCTCGGCGCGGCGCTCGTCGGCACCCCTGCCGAGGGGGGCCGGGTGCGCACGTTGCCGGTCGACCTGCACGGGGTACGGTCGATCGATCCTGCGGCGATCCGCAATACCTGACCATCCAGGTCGGGATTTGAGGGTACGCTGCGGGCGATCCGCCACCGACCGCTCGCGGCGAACGCCGCGACACAGGGGACGAACATGAGTGACACCTGGGGTTTCGAAACGCGCCAGATCCACGCGGGCGCCGAGGCCGACCCGACGACCGGCGCCCGGGCGACGCCGATCTACCAGACGACCGCCTACCAGTTCCGCGACTCGGACCACGCGGCGAACCTCTTCGCGCTGGGCGAGATCGGCAACATCTACACCCGCATCATGAACCCGACGCAGGCAGTGCTCGAGGCTCGCATCGCCAGCCTCGAGGGTGCGCCCGACACCGCCGTCGGGCTGCCCGGAGCCCTGGTGGTCAGCTCGGGCCAGGCGGCCGAGACGCAGGCGATCATCAACCTGGCCGAGGCCGGCAGCCACATCATCTCGTCCGCCTCGCTCTACGGCGGCACCTACAACCTGTTCCACTACACGCTGCCCAAGCTCGGCATCGAGGTCAGCTTCGTCGAGGACCCCGACGACCTGGACGAGTGGGCCTCGAAGGTGCAGCCGAACACGAAGGCCTTCTACGCCGAGACGATCGGCAACCCGCGCAACGACATCCTGGACATCTCGGCGGTGGCCGAGGTCGCACACGCGAACGGCGTGCCGCTCATCGTCGACAACACCATCGCCACGCCGTACCTGCTCAACCCCCTCGCCCACGGCGCGGACATCGTCGTGCACTCCGCCACCAAGTTCCTCGGCGGCCACGGCAACTCGATCGCCGGTGCGATCGTCGACGGCGGCACCTTCGACTTCTCGTCGAACGACAAGTTCCCGCAGTTCACCGAACCCGACCCCAGCTACCACGGCCTGGCCTACTGGCCCGCGCTCGGGCCCGGCTCGTACATCATCAAGGCCCGGGTGCAGCTGCTGCGCGACATCGGCGCGGCGATCTCGCCGTTCAACGCGTTCCTGGTCGTGCAGGGCGTCGAGACGCTCTCGCTGCGCATGGACCGCCACGTCAGCAACGCGCGCCGCGTCGCCGAGTACCTGGCGGCGCACGACCAGGTCGAGTCGGTCGCGTACGCCGGCCTGGGCTCCAGCCAGTGGCACGACCGCGCCCTGGAGTACCTGCCCAAGGGCCCGGGCTCGGTCCCGGCGTTCGTCATCAAGGGCGGCCGCGACGCCGGCAAGCGCTTCGTCGAGGCGCTCGAGCTGCACAGCCACCTGGCGAACATCGGCGACGTGCGCAGCCTGGTCATCCACCCCGCCTCGACCACGCACAGCCAGCTCACCGAGACCGAGCAGCTGTACTCGGGCGTCAACCCGGGCCTCATCCGCCTGTCGGTCGGACTCGAGTCGATCGAGGACATCCTGGCGGACCTGGACAAGGGCTTCGCCGCCGCAGCGGCGGGCTGAGCCGCTTCGTCAGAGGCCGAACTGATCGAGGGCCTCGGGTCCGAGGCCCTCGATCAGCACCTCCGGGTGCGGACCCCAGTCCTGGGCGTCCAGCGCGAAGCGCTCGTTGCGTCGGCGTTCGCCGCGCACCGCCTGCCAGCTCCACCCGTCCGCCGAGTAGCCCAGCTTCCGGGTGACGGCGAGCGAGGCGGCGTTGTCCTCGTAGGCGCTGGTCTCGGCCCGCAGCGCACCCAGCCCGCGGAAGGCGAACTCGAGGACGGCGGCGCGCATCTCGGTGCCGAGACCCTGGCCCTGGTGGGCGAGGCCCAGCCACGAACCGGTGAGCACGCTGCGTCGCAGCGGGAACCGCGTGGCCTCGATCGACTGGCACCCGACGAGGCGGCCGTCGACCACGACGCCGAAGGGAAGGACCCAGGAGTCGACGGACCAGTTCGCCCAGCAGCCGAGCACGAACTGGTAGTTCGACCGCTCGCGCTCCGGCGGGGGTAGGTCGGTGAACGGCTGCAGGAACGGCATGACCGACGGATCGTGGATGCCGGAGGCGACCAGCTCGACCAGCGCGGGCAGGTCCGGCTCGTGCAGCGGGCGCAGCTCGAGGCGTGGCGTCCTGACGCGGACGTCCCAGATCGGCCAGTGCGGGTGCGACATCCCCTCAGGGTGGCACGGGTCCTCGTCGGGGCTCGACGGAGTTCGCCTCAGCGGTCGATCGAGATCGACGGCGATCCGTCGGCCACGGTCAACGTCGCCGGCATGCCGACGAGCTCCTCGAAGCTGCCGATCGACTCGGTCGTGGCGACCTGGAGCACCAGGCCCTTGTGCTCGCCCGAGACGAGCGTGATCTCGACGTGGGTGAGCAGCCGGCCGGCGCCGTCGGTCTCGTGGATCACGTCGACGACGAAGGCGTCGTAGGTCCCGTCGGGCAGCACGTCGGACATGGCCGCCGAGTGTACGGCGAGCGCTCCGGGACGGTCGGCCGGTTCCACCTGCTCCGGCTCCGGTGGGAGAGTGGGGCCCGTGACCGCCGCCGAACCACCCGCCGATCCCGTCGCCGAGCCGTTCCGACCCTCTGGCCAGCCGTACCCGCCGCAGCCGCGGAGGGCGCGCGACGACCTGCCGCCGCAGGGTCGGGGCGCACCTGCGTTCGGCGGGCGGCGGGCCGCCGCCCGCATCGTCGACTTCATCGGCGTGAGCATCCCCGTCGCGCTGCTCACCACCGCCCTGGGTGTCGAGATCGATGCCGAGACGGGCGCGGTCGAGGGGCCGCTGTGGCCCCGCTTCATCTTCCCGATCGTCTTCATGCTCTACGAGACCGTGCTGATCGGTCGCTACGGCCAGACGGTCGGCAAGGCGCTGTTCCGGGTGCAGGCGGTCGACTGGCGGCGTGGCGGACTCGCCAGCTACCAGCAGGCGGCCATCCGCGCGGTCGTGCCGGGCGTGTTCCTGCTGCTGGCGGTGCTGGGCGGCGCGTTCAGCTACCTGCAGTTCGTCGCGATCC
>JAFAFZ010000449.1 GCA_023423215.1 Actinomycetes bacterium | reverse complement strand
CGACTTCGTCGCGAACATCAGCCACGAGCTGAAGACCCCGATCGGAGCCCTCGGCCTGTTGGCCGAGACGATCCGCGACGAGCCCGACAGCGAGGTCGTCGAGCGGCTCGCCGAGCGCATGATCATCGAAGCCGACCGCGCTGGCAGCACCGTGGACGACCTGCTCGAGCTGAGCCGCATCGAGTTCGGCGACGACACCGAGTTCGATGAGGTGTCGGTGCAGTCCGTCGTGGGTGAGGCCTCCGGGCGCATCGCCGCGGCCGCCGACCACGCGGGCATCGTGCTCGACGTCGACCTGTCCCCGGTGGTTCGGGTCGTGGGCGACCGCCGACAGCTGGTCTCGGCGGTGTTCAACCTGCTGGACAACTCGGTGAAGTACTCGACGGCCGGCTCCGAGATCCGCGTGCGTGCCGTCCTCGACGCCGCCCCGGACGGGGGCGCGCTGGTGCACCTCGGCATCGAGGACACCGGCATCGGCATCCCCCGTCGCGACCTCGACCGCATCTTCGAGCGCTTCTACCGGGTGGACCGCGCACGCTCCCGCGTCACCGGTGGCACCGGCCTCGGCCTGGCCATCGTGCGCCACGTGGCGAGCAACCACGGCGGCGACGTCTCGGTCGAGTCGACCGAGGGCGTCGGGACGACGTTCACCCTCACCCTGCCGGCGGTCGCTCCGCTGCAGCCGCCCGCTGCGCCGCAGGAGCCCACCACCACGCCGGTCGACCGATCGGATCCATCCACCCGACCGGCCGATCGGCCGGCAGCGACCCCACCGGGGGACCGATGATGACCACCACCACCAACCCCGCCGCTCCGCCCGCCGGCGCCGGCGGTGCCGCACAGACGGTGCTGCTCGTCGAGGACGAAGAGGCCTTCATCGAGGCGCTCACCGTCGGCCTGCGCCGAGAGGGCTTCATCGTCGAGGTCGCACGCGACGGCGCCGAGGCGCTCGATCGGTTCGAGGCCGTCCAGCCCGACCTGGTCCTGCTCGACGTCATGCTCCCGACCATCTCGGGCATCGACGTGTGCCGCGAGCTGCGCCGCACGACCGACACACCGATCATCATGGTGACCGCGAAGGCTGCCGAGATCGACACGGTCGTCGGCCTCGAGGTCGGCGCCGACGACTACGTGACCAAGCCGTACCGCCTGCGCGAGCTGGTCGCTCGCATGCGCGCGGTGCTGCGCCGCCGCAGCACCGGCGGCGATGCGCCGGTCGCCGAGCACGACGTGATCCGCGTCGACGACATCGAGCTCGACACCGACAGCCACGAGGTCCGCGTGCGCGGCGAGATCGTGAACCTGCCGCTCAAGGAGTTCGAGCTGCTGGCGCTGCTGATGGAGAACGCCGGCCGCGTCCTGCCGCGCTCCACCCTCATCGACCGGGTGTGGGGGAGCGACTACGTAGGCGACACGAAGACCCTGGACGTGCACGTGAAGCGGGTGCGCTCGAAGATCGAGGACGACCCCTCGAAGCCGTCGCGGATCGTCACCATCCGCGGCCTCGGCTACAAGTACGCCGCCGCCCGCTGAGCACCCGGTTGAGCCTGCCGCGCGGAACGCGCTGTCGTCGGCCGCTCGTAGCATGGCCGGGGTGACCCCGGGTACCCCACGGCGGACCTCGACCACGCCGCGCTTCGGCCTGGACGTCTCGACGCCCTTCGGACGCCTCGCGCTGACCCACGTCCTGGCGACGAGCGGCGACGCCCTGGTCGCTCTGGTCCTGGCCGGGTCGCTGTTCTTCTCGATCGACCCGTCGGGCGCCCGCTGGCGCATCGCGCTGTACCTGCTGTTCACGATGGCGCCCTTCGCGCTCGTCGGCCCGTTGATCGGCCCGGCGATGGATCGCGCCCGCGGCGGGCGGCGCTGGCTGCTGGTCGGCTCGGCCGCGGGGCGGGCGGTCGTGGGCGTGCTGATGATCGCCAGCGCGGGGTCCGACAGCCTGCTGCTGTTCCCCGAGGCGTTCCTGATGTTCGTCTTCGCCAAGTCGTACTCGGTCGCCAAGGCGGCGATCGTGCCGACGGTCGTCATCAGCGACGAGGCGTTGGTCGAGGCGAACTCCAAGCTGCAGCTGCTCGCCGGCCTGGCTGCGTTCGGCGCCGGCGTCCCCGGCGCGCTCGTCCTGTGGATCGGTGGACCCGGCGCGGTCGCGTTCCTGTGCGCGGTCGTCTTCGTCGCGGCGACCGTCGCCTCGCTGCGGGTCCCGGTGACGACGGTCGCGCCCCAGCCCGAGCAGGAGAGCGAGCGTGCCGAGCTGCGCAGCGCCGGCGTGCTCTCGGCGGCGTCGGCCATGGGCACGCTGCGCTGGATCGTCGGCTTCGTGACCTTCCTGCTCGCCTTCGCGCTGCGCGGCGACGACACCAACCCCCGCCTCGGCACCGTGACGGGGCACATGCTGCACCGCAGCGACGGCACGCTGGACCTCTCCGACGTCGCGGCGCCCGGCGCCCCGCCCGTGTGGCACTTCGGCGTCGTGGTCGCGCTCACCGGCATCGGCGGCCTGCTGGGCGCAGCCGTCGCGCCGTACGTGCGGCGCCACCTGCGAGAGGAGCTGCTGCTGCTCGGGGCGTTGGGCGTCGCCTTCGCCAGCGGCGTGGCCGGCGTCCTCCTCGTCGGGCTGCCCGGTCAGGCCCTGCTGGCCTTCGGCGTCGCCATCGCCGCGTCGTCCGGCAAGCAGGCGTTCGACGCGGTCGTCCAGCGAGACGCTCCGGATGCCAACCGCGGTCGCTCCTTCGCGCGCTTCGAGTCGCGGGTCCAGGGCATGTGGGGGATCGG
>JAFAFZ010000404.1 GCA_023423215.1 Actinomycetes bacterium | reverse complement strand
CGTCCGCCGTCTCGCCGTGGTGCTCCAGGTCGCACGGGCCGCCGAGCTGGCGGCAGGTCATCGTCTTCATGGTCGGTCCTCCGGGTCGGGTTCCGCACCGATCGTCGGTGCACGTGAGCACCGTACGGAGGACGTCCCGTCCAGGACTTCTCGGATCCTGACCGATGTGGCTCAGCCGAAGCCCGGGACGGGCGTGGGCGAGCTGGCAGGGTTCGTGGTGCCGATGCCCAGCTGCCCGGCGAAGTTGGCGCCCCAGCACTCGATGCCGCCGCTCGCGGTGACGACGCACGTGTGCTGGAAGCCGGTGTCCAGCTCGGCGACCTGGGTCAGGCCGAGCACCGGGACGGGGTTCGCACGGTTCGTGGTGGTCCCGTCGCCGAGCTCGCCCTCGAGGTTGTACCCCCAGCAGGACGCTGTGCCGCCGTCGCGTCGAGCGCAGCTCAGCAGGCCACCGGCCGACACCTGGTCCGCGTCGCCCAGGTCGACGACCTGCGTCGGCTCGTCGACCCCGAGGGGCGCCTCCTCGCCGACCGGGAAGGTCCCGATCCCGAGCTCGCCGTCCGCGTTGTAGCCCCAGCACTCGACGGTGCCGCCCGTGCGGGCGCAGGTGTGGGTCGAGCCCGCCGAGAGCTGGTCGATCCCGCTCAGGCCGAGGACCTGGACCGACGACGGGACGGGCCCGTCGAACGTGGTGCCGTTGCCGAGCTGCCCGTAGCCGTTCCACCCCCAGCAGCGCACGGCGCCACCGGCGACGACCGCGCACGCGTGCTGCTCGCCGACGGCGAGCTGCGTGACCCCCGTGACGCCGGTGACCGCGACCGGGACCGACGAGCGCGTCGTGGCACCGTCCCCGAGCTCGCCGGTGTCGTTGTAGCCCCAGCAGCGCAGAGTGCCGTCGCCGAGTCGGGCGCAGGTGAAGCCGCCGAAGGTGTCGATCTCGACCACCCCGGAGAGCCCGACGACCTGGACCGGCATGGCGGACGAGTCGGTGGTGCCGTCGCCCAGCTGCCCGAAGACGTTGTTCCCCCAGCACCGCACGGTGCCGTCCGAGAGCAGGGCGCAGGCGTGGCCGCCACCCACCGCGACCTGGGTGACGTCGACCAGGCCCTGCACGTCGACCGGGGTCGTCGACCGCGGCACGGAGCTGCCGTCGCCGAGCTGGCCGAACTGGTTCGAGCCCCAGCACCGGACCGTCGCGTCGTCCGTGAGGGCGCAGGTCGAGCCCACGCCGGCCGAGACCTGCACTGCCAGCGGATCGGCGGGCGGCGAGCCGAGACCGGGAGCGACCGGGTCGTGCACGACGCCGTCCGCGGCACCGTCCAGGTCGCCGCGCCCTCCGTCCTGGAGCAGCAGCGTGATCTCGAGGCCGTCCTCGGAGAGCGTCGCGCCGGTGCCGCCGACGGGACCGAACGGGTCCCAGCTGCCGTCGACCAGCTTCCACACGGACGTGGCCGGCTGCTCGAGCTCGACGCGGACCTCGACGATGCTGCCCGGGGTGACGCCGGCGACGTCCACCGACAGCGCGCCGAGCGGGAACGTGGTGCCCGACGGAGGCGCCGGCACGTCCTCGGCGAGCTCGACCGAGACCGTGGAGCCCGCCGGACCGACGACCGTGACCTGCTGGTCACCGACGACGATCGTCTCGCTCGACTCGGGGACCGTGGTGGTCGTCGTGGTCGTCGTCGTCGTGGTGGTGGTCGGTCCGCCCGGCAGCGGTCCGCACGCCGCCACGAGGGCCGCCACCAGACCCAGCACCGCAGCCATCGCCCCACGGACCTGTCGCCCGCGCGCCGTTCCGCCCATGTTCGCCTCCCGAGCCGTTGCCGGAGCAGCGAACCACCCGACCCTCAGGTCGTCAAGGATGCGGTGCCCGTACGCGACGGCGGATCCCCCGTTCCGGGGGACCCGCCGTCGATGTCGGAGGTGTTGCAACCGCCGTGCGCGGTCAGGTGGCCGCGTCGCGCACCTTCCGCGCCTGGTTCCGCGTGCGCGTCGAACCGGTGGGCGCCGGCGCCGGCTCGCTGCGCCCGGTGACCCGGCCGATCGCCATCGAGGCGACGCCGACCACGCCCTGAGCGACACCCTTCGCGGTGTCGGTGGCCCGGTCGACGACCCCGGCCACCAGCCCCACGACCAAGTTGGCCGGAGGGAACTGCGGCGAACGCGGATGGGGCCGTGTCGGCGCGACCTTCCGGGCATCGGCCATCGCGTCGCCGAGCTCGTTCAGGTCGTTGCGGCCGATCTCGCCGCGCACCTTCGGGAAGAAGTCGGACTCCTCCTCCTCGACGTGGTGTCGCACGTTCTCGATCAGCACGGTCACCTTGGCATCGAACTGCGGATCGCGTGGGTCCATCCGCTCGAGCTCGGACAGCTCCCACTTCACGATGTGGTGCTCCTCGATGCTCTCGAGCGCGACGTCCTCGACGTCGTCCACGGCGACCCGGGCCGCCGGGTAGAACAGCTGCTCCTCGATCGCCGCGTGGCGCGAGAGCTCCTCGATGATCTGGTCCACGATCCGGCGCTTCTCGACGTAGGCGCGGTCGCCGGCCTTCTCGAAGCGCTTGAACAGTTGCTCGACGGTGTGGTGATCGTTCTTCAGCAGGGTGATGGCGTCCATGC
>JAFAFZ010000343.1 GCA_023423215.1 Actinomycetes bacterium | reverse complement strand
CCGGAGGTCGCCATGGGTCGACGGTAGCGCCGAGAGGTTCCGAGCGCGTGGGGCTGCCTGCGACGACGGTGAGCGAGGGACCGAGCGCGACCGACTTGCGACGAATTGTCCGGCCATCGGGCGCAGCGCGCGGGACTGCCTGCGACCGGCTCGCGACGAATCGTCGCCCAGGCGGCGCAACACCGTGCACGAGACCGGCCCGCGACCGGCCTGCGACGAATCGTCGCCCACGCGGCGCAACACCGTGCACGAGACCGGCCCCGCGACCGGCCTGCGACGAACCGTCGCTCAGGCGGCGTAAGGGTACGAGCGGTCCGTGGCGGTGCGCCCGCGCCCTGCCCGGCCATCCGCGCGCTCTCGCGACCCGAATCAGGGCAGACCTGGTCGATGAACGACCGATCTCGCCCCACTTCGAGGCAACCGACGGGACGATTGATCGCAGGCCGAACGAGGACGACCCCCCGAGCCTCGTACACCGCCACATGCACGACGATTCGTCGCAGGCCGAGCGAGGACGACCCCTCGAGCCTTCGTGCACCGCCACATGCACGACGATTCGTCGCAAGCCGGTCGCGGACGACACCTCGCACACCGTGTTCGCCACATGCACGACGAGTCGGTGCCCCGTGCGGCGCCAGCGTGGCGCTGACTCGCACGCCGATCGCAGGGCGGCGCCGGCCGCCGCGACCGCACCTCAGTCCAGGGCGGCGAAGAGGTCGATCGAGTGACCGTCCGGGTCGTGGATCGTCGCGTACCGCTGACCCCACACCGCATCCCACGGCGCCAGGTGCCCGGTCGCGCCGGCCGCCACCATCGCCTCGTACGTCTCGTCGACGCCCGCCGCCGACTCGCACTCGAACGCGAGCGACACGCCGTGCCCGCCCGACGGCGCGACCCACGACGGATCGAACGACCGCACCGTCTCGACCGTGTCCCACGCCAGCCGCAAGCCACCCTCCAGCGCCACCTCGACGTGCACCTGGTCGGGCTCGCGCTCCGGCACGGGCACGCCGAGCTCCCGGTAGAAGGCGAGCGAGCGGTCCAGGTCGCTGACGACCAGGCCGATGAGGTCGAACCGTGCGGGCATGACCCCTCCTTACCCCATGCGGCCGTCGCGCCGCTCGCCGCGCCGACCGCTCGCCCCGCGGACCGCTCGCCGCGCGGACCGCGCTGCGGAGCACCGTCGGCACCGAGGCGAGGAGCGCTCAGGTCCGGCTGCGCTCGTCCAGCCGCGCCGCGTAGACGGCCGCCTCGGTCCGGCGGCTCATGCCCATCTTCGCCAGCAGGTTCGACACGTAGTTCTTCACCGTGTTCTCGGCCAGGAACATCTCGTCGGCGATCTGCCGGTTCGTCAGCCCGTCCGCCAGCAGGCCCAGGATGCGCGTCTCCTGCGGCGTCAGGCCGCGCAGCCGCTCGTCCTCCTCCGGGCCCCGCCGCAGCCGCTCCAGCGCCCGCTCGACCAGCGCGGGGTCCAGCAGCTGCTCCCCCGCCGCGACCCGCCGCACCGCGTCGATGATGTCGGACCCCCGCACCTGCTTGAGCACGTAGCCCGCGGCGCCGGCGACGACCGCGTCGAACATCGCCTCGTCGTCGGCGAACGACGTCAGCATCAGGCAGGCCACCTCGGGGTGCGCGCTGCGCAGCTCCCGGCACACCTCGACGCCGCTACCGTCCGGCAGCTGCACGTCCAGGACCGCCACGTCCGGAGCGGCCGACGGCACCCGGTCGAGCGCCTGCTGCGCGGTGCCGGCCTCGCCGACGACCTCGATGTCGCCGCCGGACTCGAGCAGGTCCCGCACCCCTCGCCGCACGATCTCGTGGTCGTCCAACAGGAACACCCGGATGGTCATGGCCCCATGTTCCCACCGGCGGCCACGCCGGCACAGGGTCGAAGGTCCCCTCCCGGACCACCGCACCGCGGCCCGTAGAGTGACCGGATGGACGGGTTCGCAGGGCCGCGACAGCTCCGACGACTGCTCGACGCCGTGCTCTCGGTCGGCGGCGAGCTCGATCTGCCCACGGTGCTGCAGCGCATCGTCACGGCCTCCACCGAGCTGGTCGACGCCCGCTACGGCGCCCTCGGCGTGCTCGACGAGAGCGGCACCTCGCTCGCCGAGTTCGTCACCTACGGCCTGGGCGACGACGAGCGCGCCGCCATCGGCGAGCTCCCCAGGGGCCGCGGCATCCTCGGCCACCTCATCCTGGAGCCGAAGCCGCTGCGCCTGCCCGACCTGCGCGAGCACCCCGAGAGCGCCGGCTTCCCGCCGAACCACCCGCCGATGACCTCGTTCCTGGGCGTGCCGATCCTGGTCCGCGACCAGGTGTTCGGGAACCTCTACCTGTGCGACAAGGCGGACGGCGAGGTCTTCACCGACATCGACGAGGAGCTCACCGTCACCCTGGCCACCGCGGCGGGCGTCGCGATCGACAGCGCACGGCTGCACGGCCGCGTCGCCGACCTGGTCCTGTTCGAGGACCGCGACCGCATCGCCCGCGACCTGCACGACACCGTCATCCAGCGGCTCTTCGCCGTCGGCCTCGGTCTGCAGAGCTCCGCGCAGCTCACCTCGGACCCGGTGCTGCTGTCCCGCCTCGACTCGGCGATCGACGACCTGGACACGACCGTGCGGGAGATCCGCTCGGTGATCTTCGAGCTGCACTCGCCCCAGCTGCCCGGCGGGTCGCTGCGCCGGGCCGTGCTCGACCTAGCCGCCGAGGTCGGCCGCTCCCTCGGCTTCGAGCCGACCGTGCGCTTCGACGGCGCCGTCGACACGGCGGTCGACGACCCGCTGGTCGAGCACCTCACCGCCGTCCTGCGCGAGGCGCTCGCCAACGTCGCCCGCCACGCCCGGGCCAGCTCGGCCGAGGTGTCGGTCCGGCTCGCCGATGGCCGCATCACGCTCGTCGTCGCGGACGACGGTGTCGGGGTGTCCCCCGGCCAGCCCGGCGGGCGCGGGCTCGAGAACATGTCGGCCCGCGCACGTCGCCTGGGCGGACAGGTCGACCTGTCGCCCCGGGATCCCTGCGGCAGCGTCCTGACGTGGAC
>JAFAFZ010000327.1 GCA_023423215.1 Actinomycetes bacterium | reverse complement strand
AACCTGGCGTCGGTCATCCTCCAGATGGCCAACCTCGGCCTGGGCGACGTCGCGTCGTTCCCCATCGTCGATCCGCCGGACAGCCGCAACGTCCGCGACGGCGTCGCGCTGCTCGAGGAGCTCGGCGCGGTCGACCCCGACCGAGCGGGCACGCGGAGGTGGCTGACGCCGCTCGGTCGTCGCCTCGTCCGTCTGCCCGTCGACCCGCGGCTCGGCCGCATGGTGCTCGAGGCCGGCGAGAACGGCTGCCTGCACGAGGTCATGGTCATCGCCGCGGCCATGTCGATCCAGGACCCCCGGGAGCGCCCCTTCGACCACCGCACCCAGGCCGACCAGCTCCACGCCCGGTTCAAGCACCCCGACAGCGACTTCCTGACCTACCTGAACCTGTGGAACCACCTGCGGGAGCAGCGTCGGGAGCGATCCTCGAACCAGTTCCGCAAGATGTGCCGCAACGAGCACCTGAACCACGTGCGCATCCGCGAGTGGCAGGACCTCTACGAGCAGCTGCGCCGTGCCGCACAGCAGCTCGGGCTGCGCCCGGACCGTGCTGCGGCGAAGGGCGAGGAGGGGACCGGGGCGTCACCGGAGCTGATCCACCTCTCGCTCCTGTCGGGGCTGCTCTCGCACATCGGACGCAAGGACACCTCGGAGCAGACCCGGCCCCGTGGGCGGGACGAGGCGCGCGACGGCCGGCCGCCACGCGAGCGGCGCGGCAGCCACGAGTTCGTCGGGGCCCGGCAGGCCCGGTTCGCGATCGCCCCCGGTTCGGTGCTCGCCCGGCGGCCGCCGAACTGGGTGATGGCCGGCGAGCTGGTCGAGACGAACCGCCTCTGGGCCCGCACGGTCACGCGCATCGAGCCGGCGTGGGTCGAGCGCCTGGGTGCCCACCTGGCCCAGCGCAGCCACGGTGAGCCCTGGTGGGACCGTGAACGAGGCGCGGCCATGGTCCACGAGCGCGTGACCGTCTACGGGCTGACCGTCGTGTCCGGTCGCCGCGTGCCGCTCGCCGGTGTCGACCCCGCGCTGGCCCGCGACCTGTTCATCCACCACGCCCTGGTCGGGGGCGAGTGGGACGCCCACCACAGGTTCAAGGCGCGCAACGCCGCGGTCGCCGAGCAGGCCGAGCGCCTCGGCGCGCGGGCACGGCGTGGCGACCTGATCGTCGAGCACCGGGAGATCTTCGACTTCTACGACCGGCGCCTGCCCGACGACGTCACGAGCGGACCCGAGTTCAACCGGTGGTGGAAGCAGGAGCGCCGCACCAACGGCCAGCTGCTCGACCTGGGCCTCGACGACCTGCTCACCGAGGACGCGCACGAGGCCGTCGACCCGGACCGGTTCCCCGAGGTGTGGCGGGTCGGCGCGCACGAGCTGCCGGTCACCTACGTCTTCGACCCCACGAGCGAGGCCGACGGCGCCACGATCACGATCGACGCCGGCGTGGTCGGCCAGCTCGACCCGGCGACCTTCGACTGGAACGTGCCGGGCTTCCGCGACGACCTGGTCGACGCACTCATACGGACCCTGCCCAAGCAGCTGCGCAAGCTGTTCGTCCCGGTCCCCGAGACCGTCGCCCTGATCGGCGAGCGCCTCGCACCCGACAGCGGCCCGGTCCTCGAGGCCGTGCGGCGGGAGCTGAACCGGCTGATCACCACCCCGCTCCCGGTCGACGCGTTCGACCTGGACTCGCTGCCCGCGCACCTGCGGCCCTCGTACCGGATCGTCGGCACCGACGGCCGCGAGCTGGCTCGCGGCAAGGACCTGCGCGCCCTGGCGGCTCAGGTCCACGCCGAGTCCGCCGCCATCGTCGCGGACGTCGACCTCGGGGTGGGGCTCGAGCAGCGGGGCCTGCGGAGCTGGACGATCGGCGATCTGCCGGGACGCGTCGAGCGGGAGGTGCACGGACGTGTGGTGACCGCCTACCCGGCGCTGGCGGACGAGGGCGACTCGGTGTCGGTGGTCGCGTGCACCAGCCCCGAGGAGCAGGCGTCGACCATGTGGCTGGGCACACGTCGCCTGGTCCGCCTGGCGATGCCGTCACCGGCGCGCCAGGTCGACTCGCTGCTGGACGCCCACACGAAGGACGCGATGGCGCGCAGCACCGTGCAGCCGAAGGTCGACTGGTACCACGACGTCATCGGCTGCACGCTCGACCACCTGGTCGCCGAGGCCGGCGGCCCGGCCTGGACCGCCGCGGCGTTCGAACGGCTGGTCGACGCCGTGCGCGAGCGGTTCCACGAGACCCTCGTCGAGGCGTGTGCCGCGACCGCCGCCCTGGTCGCGCGGCACACCACGATCCTGCGTACGCTCGACCGCCTCGATCGGCTCGACGCCGCGGAGCGCCTCCGACCCTCGGTGGCCGACGTGCGCGAGCAGCTCGACCGGCTGGTCTACGAAGGGTTCCTGACCGGCGTCGGGTTCCACCGCCTGGACGACCTGGACCGCTACCTGCGCGCCGTCGAGCAGCGGTTGGCGAAGCTGCCCGAGCACCCGAGCCGCGACGCCGAGCTGATGGCGAGGTGCCGGCGGCTCGAGGCCGAGTACGAGCGGCTGGCCGAGACCGTGTCGTCGAGCCCGGACCTCGAGGCGCTGGCCTGGACGCTCGAGGAGCTGCGGGTGAGCTCGTTCGCCCAGCACCTGCGCACGCCGGCGCCGGTCAGCGAGAAGCGCGTCCGCAACGAGATCCACCGCCTCGCCCGGGGGTTGTAGGCGCGCGAGGACCCGGGCCGGCGGAGCGTCAGGCGGCGTCGAGCTCCTCGGCCAACGCCAGCAGCTTCCGGGCGGTGTTGGCGTTGCGGACGGTGCAGCGCCGGTACATCTCGGTGCCGACGATGCGCGGCAGGCCGCTGCGCGTCGCCTTGTCCCGGTCGACGTTCCACAGCAGCGCGCCGTGCACGTAGATCAGGCGGTCGATGCCCTCCTTCAGGGGCAGGTCGTCGACCACGGACGGATCGCGCTGGTCCTCCCACAGGAACAGCACGTCGGTCTTCATCGTGCCGCCGTTGACCCAGTCCTCGGGCAGCGCCCCGACGACGGTGCGCAGGTCGTCGATCGTCAGGAGCAGCACCTTGATGTCCAGGTCGAACTCGTCGGAGATGACCTGCTCGAGCAGCGTCGCCAGCCGCGGGACCGACTTCCGCGAGGAGCGGAACAGGATGTTGCCCGAGTTGATGTAGGTGCGCACCGACTCCATCCCGGCCGCCTCGAACGCCGCCGCCAGCCGCTTCATGTCGACCTTGTTGTTGCCGCCGACGTTCACCCCGCGCAGCAGCGCCACGTACACCATCGGACCGTTCTACCCTGTGCCACCCGAGGAGGGCGGCATGAGCCACCAGGTGGACCAACCGATCGGCACCTGGGCCCGCACCCGGGACGGGCGACCGCTCTACACCCAGCACCTCGGGGAGGGATCGCCCACCGTCGTGTTCGAGGCCGGCATGGGCGGCTCGCGCAACATGTGGGGCGCGGTGGTCGGGCCGGTCGCGCAGGTCACCTCGGTGGTCGTCTACGACCGCAGCGGCCTGGGTCGCAGCCCCCGCGACCACGCGACGAGGGACCTGACCCGGATGTCGAACGACCTGCTGGACCTGCTCGCGGAGCTGGGCGACGGACCGTTCGTGCTCGTCGGCCACAGCTGGGGCGGTCCGATCGTGCGCCGCGCCGCCGAGGCGCGACCCGGTGTGATCGCCGGCCTGGTGCTGGTCGACCAGACCGACGAGCGATGCGACCTCTACTTCACGTCCTCGAACGAGCTGCGCTCCCGGGTGTTCGCACGGCTCATGCCGACCCTCGGCCGACTGGGCCTGGGCCGCTCGGTCACGAAGCGGCTCGCCAAGGACCTGCCCGATCCGTGGGCGCACTGGTTCCGCGCCGAGGACGGCACCGTCGAGGCGATGCGCGCCCAGGGCGCCGAGATGGCGGCGTCGGTCCAGGACCTGCGTGAGCTGCGGCAGCACCCGCCCGTGCTGCCGGACGTGCCGGTGACCGTGATCTCGGGCGGCAGGGTCGGCCGCCTCGAGCGCTCGCAACGGCTCCCGCTGATCGAGGCGCACCGCGCGGGCGCCGAGGCGCACCCGCAGGGCCGTCACGTGCGCGCCGAGGGCTCCAGCCACATGGTGCCGTTCACCGAGCCCCGGGTCGTCGTCGACGAGGTGCTGCGCGTCGTCCGGCTCGCCCGAGGCTGAGCGCGAGCGAGCCGGGAGTCGAACGCCCCCCGTCCGTCACCCGGCGGCGGCGGCCTCGATCTGCGGACGCAGCTCCTCGAGCGCCCACGGGATCGACAGCGGCGTCGGGGTGTTGACCGCGACGGCCTGCGCGTAGTCGAGCACCGCCGCCGCACCGGCTTCCACCGCGGGCAGCTCGTCGTAGCCCGGGATCGACGAGGGGTCCTCACCGTTGGTCAGCAGCATGAGCAGGTCGGCGTCCAGCAGGTCGGTGCGCTCCAAGCTGATCTCGACGCGGCCCGAGACGCCTTCGCCGGCCTCGAGGATCGCTGGCGAGATGACCATCCCGAGCTGGGTGAACAGCACGACGGCACCGTCGGCCGGGTCGGCCACCACGTAGAACTTGTCGCCCTTCACGTAGTTCACGAGGGCGAAGGTCTTGCCCTCCAGGCCGGGCAGCTCGGCCGCAAGGTCCGCGACCTGGCCGTCCACCTCGTCGACCACCTGCTGCGCCTGCTCGGTCTCGCCCAGGATCTCGCCGGCGGCCATCGTGATGTCCTGCCACGTGTCGACCTGGTTGTCGCTGAGCGTCGCCACCGTCGGCGCGATGGCGGTCAGCATCTGGTAGTCCTCCTCGTCCTGGGCGAAGTAGGAGACGACGATCAGGTCCGGCTCGAGCGCCGCGATCTGCTCGAAGGGCAGCGCGTCGGTCGCCGTCATCTCGGTCGAGTCCGCCAGCAGGTCCTCACGCCACGGGAAGCCTTCGGGCAGGTTGTAGTCGGCCAGGTAGCCGGCGGGCGGCGCATCCAGCGCGAGCAGCGCGTCGGTCCACTGGGTGTCGAGCGAGACGATGCGGGTCGGCCGCTCGGTGATCTCGGTCTCGCCGTAGAGGTGCTCGATCGTGACCGTCTCGAACTCGGACGAGGAGCCGGCATCGCCGCCGGCACCCGTCGTGGTGGTGGGCTCGGCGTCGCCGTCGCTGCCTCCGCAGGCGGCGACGAGCACCAGGAGCGCAGCGAGCAGGACGGCGAAGGGGGTGCGGACACGCATGAGGATGGGGCTCCAGCAGGTCGTGGGGAAAGGTGTTAGGCGACCCTAACCCACCGCGGCAGGCGCTTGCACCACGCCGGGGTCGCGCCCATGGTGTCGGGATGCCCGACCCGACCGTCCCCACCGCAGCGTTCACCCACCGGATCGACGTGCGCTACGGCGAGTGCGACCAGCAGGGCGTGGTCTTCAACGCCAACTACCTGGCGTACGTGGACGACGCGCTCGACCACTGGCTGCGCTCGCAGGACCAGCCGCCGGGCAGCCAGGACTGGGACCTGATGGTGAAGTCCGCCCAGCTCGTGTGGCACGCGGGGGCACGTTGGCCCGACCGGCTCGACGTCGACTGCGGTGTGTCGCGCTGGGGTCGGACGAGCTTCGACGTCACCTACCGGATCCACGCGGGCGACCGCGCGATCGTCGACGTGCTGCTCGTCTACGTCGTCATCGGCACCGGCACGACGACGCCGATCCCGATGCCCGACGACGCCCGAGCCCGCTTCGGCGAGCTGGTGCCGGCGCCGGACGCTCGGAGCGCGCCCTGAGCTCGTCGGAGCCGGCTCCGCCTGCGCCCTCGCACGGGCCGGGGCGGATCGGGCGTGCAGGCGGTCGCTCCACGACCACCGCCACGCACGATCCCGGAACGCCGGCGGCCTCGCGGTGGATCGGGCGCGTGGGTGGTCGCTCTGCGACCGGCACCACGCACGATCCGTG
>JAFAFZ010000235.1 GCA_023423215.1 Actinomycetes bacterium | reverse complement strand
CCCCCCCCCCCCCGGGGGCCGCCGGGCGGGCCGCCGCTGCGACGATAGGGTCCCGACGATGGACGCGTCAGAGTTCCTGGGCCTCACCCCGACCCACAACCCGATGCGGTGGTACCTGCCCATCACCGACGGGATCGCGACGAGGGAGAAGTTCCTGTTCGGCGGCTGCGGGCTCGGCGCCGCGGTCGCCGCCATGGAATCCGTGTGCGACCGGCCCGTGGTGTGGGCGACGGCGCAGTACCTGTCCTTCGCGATGGTCGACTCGATCATGGACCTCGACGTCACCGTCGCCGTGTCCGGTTCGCGCACCAGCCAGGCGCGTGCGGTGGGCCGCGTCGGCGACCGCGAGATCCTGACGGTCAACGCGGCGCTGGGCAGCAAGGACATCCCGATCGACGAGCAGTGGCGCACCATGCCCGAGGTGCCCGACCCGCTCGACTGCCCTCGTCGCAGCCGGCGGATCGTCGACACCGACTCGATCATGACCCGCCAGGACATGCGACTCGCGTCCGGCAACCAGTGGGACCAGCTCGACGACGCGTCCGGCCGGCCGGTGCCCGGCGGCCGCTCCGCGCTCTGGGTGCACACGCCCGAGATCGACATGTCGGCGGCGGCGCTGGCGATCCTGGGCGACTACGTGCCCTTCGGCATCTCCCAGGCGATGGGCCGGTGGATGCCGTCGAACAGCCTGGACAACACCATCCGCGTGCAGCGCCTGGTGCCGACCGAGTGGGTGCTCTGCGACGTGCGCATCGACGGCATCCACCAGGGCTTCGGGCACGGCTCGGTGTACCTCTGGGCCCAGGACGGCACGCTGCTCGCGACGGCCTCGCAGTCCGCGGTGCTGCACCGTCCCCGCGCCTGAGCACCTCGGCGCCGGAGCAGCGGGCGGACGTCACGCGGGACGGCCGCGCCCCTAGGGTCGCCCGCATGGAGCAGTCCTTCACCACCGGCCGCTACGGCATGACCATCCCCTTCGACGGCATCCCGCTGGCCCAGCAGCGAGACCTGATCGTCGAGCTCGAGGACCTGGGCTACACCGACGTGTGGTCCTCCGAGGCCAACGGCGCGGACGCCTTCACCCCGTTGGCGCTCGCCTCGGCGTGGGCACCGTCGCTGCGGCTCGGCAGCGCGATCGTGCCCGCCTACACGCGCGGCCCCGCACTGCTCGCGCAGTCCGTCGCGACGATGGCCGACGCGGCTCCGGGACGGTTCGCGTTCGGCATCGGCACCTCGTCGAACGTGATCGTCGAGGGCTGGAACGGCATCCCGTTCGAGGACCCCTACGTGCAGGTCCGCGACATGGTGCGCTTCCTGCGCGGCGCCCTCGCGGGCGAGAAGATGTCCGGCCGCTACGGGCGCTCCGAGGTGAAGGGCTTCCGGCTCGGCATCCGCCCCGCCGAGCAGCCGGCGATCCTCATCGCGGCGCTGCGCGAGGGCATGCTCCGCCTGGCCGGGCGAGAGGGCGACGGTGCCATCATCAACTGGCTCTCGGCCGAGGACGTGCGCACCGTCGCACCGATCGTGCAGGCCGCCGGCGGCGGCACCGTCGAGCAGCCCACGCGTGAGGTGGTCGCCCGCATCTTCGTCGCGCCGACCGAGGACCGCGACGCGGTGATCGGCATGGGTCGCTATGCGATCGCCGCCTACCTGAGCGTCCCCGTGTACGCCGCCTTCCACGAGTGGCTCGGACGTGGCGAGCAGCTCGCCGAGATGTGGCGGCTGTGGGGCGAGGGCGATCGCAAGGCGGCGCTCGAGGCCATCCCCGAGTCCGTGGTCGACGAGCTGATCGTGTCCGGCACGCCGGAGCAGTGCCGCGAGCACCTGGCGCGCTACGTCGCGAACGGCGTCACCACGCCGGCGATCGCCGTGCTGCCCTTCGGCGTGGACGTGCCCCAGGCGGTGCGCGACCTGGCCCCTCGCTGAGCCCGGTCCGGGCCGACGACGACCCCGACGCCCCGCCGGCACGCGCATGCGCGGCCCGTCGGGACACTCGGGTGCGGCCCCTCCCTCCAGGGGAGCCGCACCAGGGGGTGTCGTTCATGCGGGACCGGCTGACGGACGGGCGAAATCAGTCGGTCGGTCCCGCATGAAGAGCTAGCGAGCCGTCGCGCGTCGGACGAGGCGCCCCATCACGTGCCTCGTCCGGTCCGCGAGCAGATCGCTCCGTACCGCCGCCGCAGCGCCGCGCTGTCGCGCATGCGCTCGATCCAGCCCCGCTGGACGTCTTCCCACGTCCCGGGCCGGACGCCCTTGTCGGCGGTGTAGCGCTCGATGGCACCGAGGCCGGTGACGCCCGCGCTGAGCAGTTCGGCGCTCAGCCGTGCGTACTGCTCCATGCCGATCCCGTGGATCGGGCGGAGCAGAGCGTCGTCGACGTGCATCGTGGCGGTCACGGGACGAGGCTCCGGGTCGGCGGCATCCGTCCAGTGTGACGGCCGGGGTGCGCACCCGCATGAGTAGCGACTACTCAACTTCGGTGCGCACCCGGTGTGGGTACCGCGGCGCACCGTTGCGGCTGCGGTGGTCGGCATCGGTACCATCACGCCGTGGCACCACGGTGGCCGCTCGTCGGGCGGGACCTCGAGCTGGAACGCGTCACCGAGCTCGTCGCGACCTCGGGCGTGCTGATCGTGGGCCCTCCGGGCGTCGGGAAGACGCGCCTGGCCGACGAGGTGCTGCGCGGCGCGACCTCGGGCCGCACCCTGCGGATCCGCGCGACCCGGGCGTCCGCGCCGATGCCGCTGGGCGCGTTCGCCCAGGTCCTGCCGCAGATCTCGGGCGACGGGCACCTCTCCGAGGCGCTGCAGCTGCGCGACGCCGCCGCACACCTGCTCGACGGGCTGGGCGAGGACGAGGTCCTGCACCTCGCCGTCGACGACGTGCACGCGCTCGACGACACCTCGGCCACGCTGCTGCTGCACCTGGCGATGACCCAGCGGGTGCGGCCGATCCTGACGCTGCGGGCGGGCGAACCGGTGCCCGAGCCCATCACGACCCTGTGGCGCGACGAGCTGGTCGGACGCGTCGACCTGGAGCCGCTCGCCGAGCGCGACGTCGCCGAGCTGCTCGACCGCGTGCTCGAGGGCGGCGTCGACGGCATCGCCTCCTCCGCGCTCAGCCGGGTGTGCGCCGGCAATCTGCTCTACCTGCGCGAGCTCGTCGCCGGGCTGCGCGAGTCCGGCTCGCTGTCGCTCGTGGGGTCGACCTGGTTCCTGCTCGGTCCGATCACGGCGCCGCCGCGGCTGACGGAGCTGGTCGCGCAGCGGCTGGACGGCCTGAGCGCGCACGCTCGGGAACTGCTGGACGCCGTCGCGCTCGGCGAACCCGTCGGCATCCACACCCTGGAGCGTGCCGGTCGGCTCGAGCTGGTCGACGAGCTGGTCCACGCCGGGCTCGTCGAGCTGGTGGTGGACGGCCGTCGCCGCCAGCTGCGCTCGGTCCACCCGATCCACGCCGAGGTGGCGCGCGCCACGATGTCCGAAGCCGTGCGCCGTCGGCTGCTGGTCGGTCTGGCCGAGGGCGC